>JALVNE010000001.1 GCA_027026755.1 Sedimenticola sp.
CCGCCATCCAAAACAGTGGCAAAAGAGAACATGATGAGACAGCTCCAGTTGAACGGTGTTTTTTACGATTCAACCGGAATAAAAAAAAGCCCTGAAAAGGTCGAGAAGAAACAACCACAACAGGATGCTTGCACTACACTCTGGCTGTGTATCTATCTACCCGATCTGGCGCTGGAGGTGTTCAAATCTCCCATCGAAAAAAACCGGCCGGAGGTGGTGGTCGAGGAGACCGCCGGGCGGATGACGATAGCGGCGGCCTCCGCTGCTGCCCGGGAGCAGGGGGTTCAGCCGGGAATGAGTCTCAGCGCCGCCTGCGCTCTGTGCCGGGCACTGAACATCCACCACCGCGACCTGCATGCCGAGCAGGAAAAACTGGAGCAGTTGGCCGACTGGGCGGGGCAGTTCACCTCACGGGTCAGCCTGGAGCCTCCGCAGGCTCTGTTGCTGGAGATCGGGGCCAGCCTGAAGCTGTTCGGCGGAGTCGATTCGTTGTGGCAACGGCTGAGCGGCTCCCTTTCCGGCCTGGTCGATAGCTTCAACCACGCCATTACGCCTGCTCCGCTGGCCAGTCTCTGGCTGGCGCGCTGTAACCGGCCGCTGGTGATCACCTGCCCGGATGAACTGCGCTCGGCGCTGGGGAAACTGCCACTGCGGACTCTGCGGCTGGAGCCACGCCTCGAGAAACGGCTGCACAATACCGGAGTAAGAGTGCTGCACGATCTCTGGCGGTTGCCACGGGACGGTCTTGCCCGCCGTTTTGGAGCCGATCTGCTCGATACCCTGGATCGGGCCCTGGGCAGAAGCAGTGATCTGCGCCATAACCACAACGCACCGCTCCACTTCGAGGCTGCACTGGAGCTTCCCATGGAGACCCGCAACAGCCGCTTCATCATGAGTGCCGCCGAAAGGCTTCTGGCACAGCTAATCGGCTTCCTGCAACACCACGATGCGGCGGTCAACGCGGTGCAGTTCGGACTGCTGTCGAACGAACACCCCCCTCACTGGCTGACCATCGGCCTGCGTCAGGGCAGCCGTGATGCCACCCGCCTGCTCAATCTGCTCGAACAACATCTGAACCCGTTGCGGCTGGCGGCGCCGATCAACGCCCTCTGCCTGGAGAGCATGGCGATTCAACCATTCAGCGCCGTCACTCAACCCCTGTTCCGTAGCCACGACACCCCGCAATATCGGGAGAGCGAATGGCATGAGCTGATCGAACGGCTGCAGAACCGGCTGGGAGTGGAGGCGGTATTCACCCTCCAGAGCCATCCGGATCATCGCCCTGAACTCGCCTGGAGTCGTACCGAACCGGGAGTCCCTGCCCGCAGCCCGGTTTGCAGTACCCCCCGCCGGCCGCTCTGGTTGCTGCCCGAACCACGGCCACTGCTTTCCCGGGATACGCTGACCCTCCGCAGCGGGCCGGAGCGCATCGAGTCCGGCTGGTGGAGCAACACAAGCATCCGCCGTGACTACTACACTGCCCGCAGCCGCAACGGCCAGGGACTGTGGATATTCCATGATCTGACGCAACCGGGGCAGTGGTATCTGCACGGATTGTTCGGCTGATGGAATACGCGCTCCCCCCCTACGCCGAGCTGCACGCCCTCAGCAACTTCACCTTCCTGCACGGCGCATCCCATCCGGAGGAGCTGGTGGAGAGAGCTGCCGGGCTGGGCTATCACGCCCTGGCGCTCACCGATGAGTGCTCCCTGGCGGGAGTGGTGCGCGCCCACATGGAGGCCAAACAGTGCGGATTGCAGCTCATCATCGGCAGCGAATTCCGGCTCCAGGACGGGACACGACTGGTACTGCTGGCCACCGATCGGCACAGCTACGGCCACCTTGCCAAGCTGATCACCCACGGCCGCCGCCGTGCCACAAAAGGCAGTTATCAACTGACCCGCACCGATCTGGAGAGTCTGCCCCTCGACGGCTGCCTGGCCCTGTGGCTGCCCGGCAAGGCGATCAACCCTGACGAGCCGGCCTGGCTCGCCACCTGCTTCCCGCAACGGAGCTGGATTGCGGTGGAGCTGCTGCTGGCCGGTGATGATCAGCAACGTCTGGAGCAACTGCAACAGCTTGGCAGTTCTCTCCAGCTGCCACTCTGCGCCACAGGTGGCGTACTGATGCATCACCGCAGCCGCCGGGCGCTGCAGGACACGCTCACCGCCATCCGTCTCAACACCCCACTGACCGGGATCGGCACCGCCCTCTGCCCTAACGGGGAACGGCACCTGCGCTCCCGGCAGCGCCTGGCCCGGCTCTATCCCGCCGAACTGCTGAAAGAGAGCTGCCGCATCGCCGATCGCTGCCACTTCTCCCTGGACGAGTTGCGCTACGAATACCCCCGCGAACTGGTTCCCGAAGGGCACAGCGCCACCTCCTGGCTGGCCCACCTGACCGAACAGGGAATGGCGCGCCGCTGGCCGAACGGCGTACCCGCCAGGGTCCGGCGGCTGGTTGAACATGAGCTGACGCTGATTCGGGAGCTGCGCTACGAACCCTATTTCCTGACCGTGCAGGATATCGTCCAGTTCGCACGCAGCCGCGGTATTCTCTGCCAGGGACGCGGCTCCGCAGCCAACTCCACCGTCTGCTACTGCCTGGGGA
>JALVNE010000002.1 GCA_027026755.1 Sedimenticola sp.
AAGTGGATGCCATTCTCATTTCCCTGCCGTTCGAGGAACACGGCATTCTCACGGTTTCCCTGTACGAGGAGCATTTCGTCGCCCTGGTGCCCAATTCCCATCCTCTCAACCAGCGGGACAAGCTGAGTATCGAGGACATCAGCCGGGAAAAGGTGCTGCTCCTGGGATCCGGTCACTGTTTCCGGGATCAGGTGCTGGAAGTCTGTCCGGATTGCCTGCGCAAGCGCAATCTTGCCGAAGGGGACATGCTGGCCGACCTGGAAGGCAGTTCCCTGGAAACCATTCGTTACATGGTGGCCAGTGGTATGGGCGTGACCATATTGCCTTGTTCCGCAGCCGGGGCCGACCGTTTCTCCCAGCGTCTGGTGAGCATCAAGCGCTTCAAGGACGTCAACCCCAGCCGCGTCGTGGCCCTGGCCTGGCGCAAGAGCTTCCCCCGGCCCCAGGCCATCGACGTGCTGCGTCAGGCCGTGCATGCCAGCAAGCTGAGCTGCATCCGGCATCTGGGCTGAAAACAGCGTCATAGTCAATACCTATCAAGGGTATTGCAACAAACAATTTCAATTATATATCCCCTCTCAACTATAGTTCCTTTCGAGGATGGTAAGACCATTCTGAAATAGGAAACGCCCCGTACGAGATCTCCGGGTGCGTCTTCATGTTTCCAATAAACCAAGATAAGGAGAACTGACATGTCACTCAAAGGTTCAAAAACCGAACAGCATCTCAAAGACGCCTTTGCCGGCGAATCCCAGGCCAACCGCCGGTATCTGTACTTCGCCGCCAAGGCAGACGTGGAAGGCTACAACGACGTCGCCGCCGTGTTCCGCTCTACCGCGGAAGGTGAAACCGGCCACGCTCACGGTCATCTGGAATACCTGGAGGAAGTGGGTGATCCCGCCACTGGCCTGCCCATCGGCGGTACGGCGGACAATCTGAAAGCAGCCATTGCCGGTGAAACCCACGAGTACACCGATATGTATCCCGGCATGGCCAAGGATGCCCGTGACGAAGGCTTCGACGAGATCGCCGACTGGTTCGAAACCCTGGCCAAGGCCGAGCGTTCGCACGCCAACCGCTTCCAGAAGGCTCTGGATACCCTGGACAGCTGATGGTTCTGCAAGTCCAGGGAAGGACTTGCCCAAATTGATGTCGTAAAAGCCCATCCCTGGACTTTTACGACTCGGAATCGGAAAAATGCGATTTTCCGATTCCTCCATTTTCAATGGCTTACAGCCATCGAAAATGGCGATGCATCCCTGCATCGCGGAGGCTGTCGCCTTTTGCGACACCCTTCCGCGTAGGTCGGGCTTCAGCCCGACATCCAACCGAATTTGGTTGGACTGAAGTCCAACCTACAAGATCCAGCATTTCGAGGAGACAGCAGATGAGCGCAAAACGTGAAGGCAGCCTGGAGGCGCCCACCCGGCACCCCCTGGACTGGAAGAATCCTGATTTCTATGACGAGGAAAAACTGCTCACGGAAATGGAGCGGGTGTTCGACATCTGCCACGGCTGCCGCCGCTGCGTCAGCCTCTGTCACGCCTTTCCCACCCTGTTCGACCTGGTGGACGAGTCCGACACCATGGAAGTCGATGGCGTGGACAAGAAAGACTACTGGAAAGTCGTGGATCACTGTTATCTCTGTGATCTGTGTTTCCTCACCAAATGCCCCTATGTGCCGCCCCATGAGTGGAACATCGATTTTCCTCACCTGATGCTCCAGGCCAAGGCGGTGCATTTCAAGGATCACGGTGCCAGAACCCGGGACAGGATTCTGGCCGCCACGGATACCGTGCCAAAGCTGGCGGGCATTCCCATCGTTGCCGGCGTGGTGAATGCCATGAACGCCAACGGCGGATTCCGCAAGCTGCTGGAACAGACCCTGGGGGTGGATCAGGACGCGGTGATTCCCAAATATACCAGCAAGCCCCTGCGCAAGCGTATCCGGCCCAAATCTGATGCTCAGGGAGAAGCCGCCGGCCCGACCACGGGCAAGGTGACCTTGTTCGCCACCTGCTATGGCAACAACAACCAGCCGGACATCGGCGAGGATCTGGTGGCGGTGTTCGAGCACAACGGTATTCCCGTGACCATCGCCGGGAAAGAACGCTGCTGCGGCATGCCCAAGCTGGAACTGGGTGACCTGGAGACGGTGGCCGAGGCAAAGGACGTCAACATTCCGGCACTGGCGGCCATGATAGACCAGGGTTGGGATATCGTGGCACCCATTCCCTCCTGCGTACTCATGTTCAAGCAGGAGCTGCCCTTGATGTTTCCTCATGACGAGGATGTGCTCAAGGTGCGGGATCACATCTTCGATCCCTTCGAATACCTCATGCTGCGCCACAAGCATGGCAAGCTGAACACGGATTTCAAACATCCTCTGGGCAAGGTGTCCTATCACGTGGCCTGCCATCAGCGGGTGCAGCGCATCGGCAACAAGACCCGGGAGCTGCTGCAGCTGGTGCCCGATACCGAAGTGCAGGCCATCGAGCGCTGTTCCGGCCACGACGGCACCTATGCGGTGAAGAAGGAGTTTCATGGTATCTCCATGAAACTGGTGCGCCCGGTGGCGCGCAAGGTGGAGCAGTTCCAGCCGGATCACC
>JALVNE010000003.1 GCA_027026755.1 Sedimenticola sp.
GTCCAAAGAGGACCAGGTTAGCCTGACTGAAGCTATCTTTCCGTTTTTACCTTTGCATACGAGGTCTGACACAAAAGTAACGAGACTGATTCGCTACCTCTAAAATGAAAAGCTATTTTGAAGAGATCTGACGCCATTACGTAACCTCAAATGT
Source organism: Sedimenticola sp. (assembly GCA_027026755.1). Lineage (GTDB taxonomy): Bacteria > Pseudomonadota > Gammaproteobacteria > Chromatiales > Chromatiaceae > Thiolapillus. The sequence goes on from JALVNE010000003.1 coordinate 155, forward strand.
GGTAGCTCCAAAGAGCAGTGTTCAACTTGATCCCTCTTCATGCCTTGCGACGGCTAGGTCTTAAATGTAGGTGTCCTTCGACGCTCCGTCGTTTACACGCACACAATTCAGCATTTTCGTGCGGGCGTAATTTTGTCCCTAGAAAAATGGAAGACACAAAAAAAGAGCAACGAATCAACATCAAATTTCTTGTGAAGCTCAGAAAGACGGCCATCGAAGCTTACGACATGTTTTCAGAAGCTTATGGAGACACTTGCATGTCCCGAGCGCGTGTCTTTGAGTGGCACCGTCGTTTTTCAATGGGAAGAGAGAGTGTGGAGGATGACGATCGATCGGGCCGCCCACGAACATCGATCACTGATGACAACATTAGAAAGGTGCGAGAGGTGGTTCGAGGAGACCGTCGACTCGGTGTTCGAGCAATCGCGGAAATTGTTGATTTGGACAGAGAAAGTGTCCGAAGAATCCTGACAGAAGAGCTCAACATGCAAAAAGTTTGTGCGAAGATGGTCCCAAAACTCCTGACTACGGAACAGATGCAGAGACGTCAGGAACTCTGCATTGATCTTCTCCAACGGATCGAGAACGAGCCAGAGTTAATGGAATCCGTTGTCACTTGTGACGAAACTTGGATCTTTACGTACGATCCAGAGACCAAAAGACAGTCAATGCAATGGAAATCTCCATCATCTCCGAGGCCAACGAAAGCGAAGAAAGCTCGATCAAAATTCAAAGCGATGATGATTGTCTTTTTTGATATCCGCGGGATCATCATGACTGAATGGGTTCCTAGTGGACAAATTGTCAACCAACACTACTACGTTGAAGTATTGGCAAAACTTCGCGAACGAATTCGCAGAAAAAGGCCTCTGTTGTGGAAAAATGGTTGGATCCTTCATCAAGACAACGCACCAGCCCACAATGCATTGTCAGTGAAACAATTTCTAGCAAACAAGAACATTCCTGTCCTCAACCATCCACCTTATTCACCAGACCTTGCGCCGTGTGATTTTTTTCTTTTCCCTAAAGTAAAATCACAACTGAAAGGTACTCATTTCTTATCCGTTGCTGAGGTGCAAGAAAAAACGACGGAGATCTTAAGAAGTATTTCAGAAGACGATTTGAAATTGTGTTTCGAAACGTGGCAGCGCCGAATGCGCATGTGTGTGAACTCGCAAGGTAACTACTTTGAAGGCATTCACTGATTTTTTGTTTCTTTCTTTAATAAAGAGCGTTACAGAACCAGTCTCGTTACTTTTGTGTCAGACCTCGTACACAATGCAAAATACAGATATCATATTGAATACACAATAAAGAATTCAGAAATCATATGCAATACACAATGAAGAGTTTAGAAATCATATTAAATACAAAATGTATAATTCAGAAAGCATGTTGAATACACAATGAAGAATTTAGAAATCGTACTCAATAGAAACCAAAGAATTCAGAAATTGAATACATAACGAAGAATTCCGCAATGATATTGAATACATAATGCACAATTCAGAAATCACATTCGACACACGATGAAGGATTCATACTAAATACACAACGAGGTACTTAGAAATCATAGTGAATACACAATGAAGAACATAGAAATCATATTGAATACACAATGAAGACTTTAGAAACCATACTGAATAAAAAATAAAAAATTCAGTAATCACATACAACACACAATGAATAATTCAGAAACCATACTAAATACACAATGAAGGATTCAGCAATCATACTGAAATTTAGATATCATTCTGAATAGAGAATAAATAATTCAGAAATATATTGAATAAACAATGATAAATTCAGAAATCATATTGAATACATAATGCACAATTCATAAGTCATATTGATTACACAATAAAGAACTTAGAAATCATACTGATTAGAGAACAAAGAATTCAGAACACATATTTAATACACAATGAAGAAATCAGCATTCATATTGAATACATAAATACATAATTCTACATAATGTTGAATGCACAATGAAGAATTTAGAAATCATATTCAATAGAAACCAAAGAATTCAGAAATCATATTGAATATAAAACGAAGAAGTCATATATCAGCATTAATACACAATGGATAATTCAGAAAGCATATTGAATACACAATAAATAATTCAGAAATTACATTCAATACAAATGGAAGAATTGAGAAATCACATTGAATACAAAAAGAAGAATTTAGAAATGATACTGAATAGAGAATAGAGAATTCAGAAATCATATTCAATACACAATGAAGAATTCAGCAATCACATTGAATACAGAACGAAGAATATAGAAATCATATTGAATAAACAAAGATGAATTTAGAAATCATGAATACACAATACATAATTCAGAAATTATATTGAATACACAACGAAGAATTCACAATCATATTGAACAGGTAAGGAATAATTAGGAAATTATACTGAATACACAAAGCGTAAATCAGAAATCATA
>JALVNE010000004.1 GCA_027026755.1 Sedimenticola sp.
CCATGCGCATGCGCAGACGGTAGAGTTCCTGCCGGTTCAGCTCGTGGACATTCAGGCCATCCACCTCAACGCTCCCCCGGTCCGGGCGCAACTGGCCCCCGATAAGCTTGAGCAGGGTGGTCTTGCCGGTGCCGGAAGGCCCCATGATGGCCGTGATTTTTCCCCGGGGAATGTCGATGTCCAGGCCGGAGAAGATCTTGCGCTCACCACGGCTGAAGTGCAGGTTGCGAATGCGCACCAGAGGCGCCTGTGCCGGATCGCCGGACAGAGGCATGCTTCCGGACGTATCCACGCCGGATTTTCCTCCCCCTTGCGTTCCAACGGTAAGGGGCACGACCCGCCCTCCCATACAGTTTGCAAGAAGGCTTATTGTCCGCGCTTGTCTGGAAAGGGTCAAGAACAACCCGCTCCAATAGGGCAAATGCCCAATGGCAATTGACATGAGCCTCAAAATCCCCGAACGTTTTGGCCTCAGGGCACGAAGAAAACGGCCATCCAACAAAAGAGAAAATCCATGTACGAATATCTCATCTTTGATCTGGACGGCACCATCAGCGACCCGAAGGAAGGCATAGTAAACTCACTAAACTATGCTTTGGCCACACACGGATACAACACCAGGGATCCCGAAGAAATTGAAAAATACGTAGGGTCGCCACTTGACCATACGTTTGGAGAACTCACTCGCGTAACGGATGAAGCAGAGATAGCAAAACTGGTTGGAAGTTATCGGGAAAGATATGCGGAGGTTGGGTACTCGGAAAACCTCCTGTACAAGGGCATGAAACCTGTATTGACCAGCCTGGCTCAAAATGGTTGTGTAAAAATGGGAGTTTGCACCTCCAAGCGAAAGGACTCCGCTGAAAAAATACTGGATCTGTTTCAAATTCACCATCTTTTCGCGTTTGTGAATGGTGGCGATGTTGGCATTCAAAAATGGCAGCAGGTTGAGGCGTTGTTGGAAGATGGTTTCATTTCAAATAACAGCGTGATGATCGGCGACCGGTCGGTTGACTTGGTGGCCGCACACAAGAACGGCATCAGTTCAGCGGGAGTGCTATGGGGCTATGGATCGAGACGGGAACTGTCGTTTGAGAAACCCAGGCATATTTTTTCCACACCACAGCAGTTGGCAGATCTGATCGCCTGAAGCGCCCCACAGAATCCATGGCCGACATCCTTCCCTTCCGCAAACCCCGGGCCAGCGACAAACACCGCGGCAACACCTGTACCACCAATAAGCGGCTGTCTTCTATATCTTTCACCGAATCCCTTGAACGAGTGTCCGCGGATGTTAGGCCCGGAGTGCCAAGGTAGGGATAGGGGTAGGGATAGGGTCACATTTCACTCAACAGCCGCATGCCATGCACCATGCGTACCAGTTCGATGCCTTCATCGGTCACCCGGTAAAGCATTAGATAGCGTCCTACAGGCAAATATCGGAAGTCTTCGGCGATGTCCGGTCGGGCTTGGCCCAACAAGGGGTTTTCCGCGAGTAATCGACCCTTTGATTCGATGGTATCGAGGAGATGATCCGCAGCGCTCGGGTTGTCCTGGGCAATGTAGAGCCAGATGTCGATCAGGTCTTCTTCGGCCTGCCTGGTCTTTGTGAAAACGGCCATTTATTGGTTGTTTTCCGCCATGCGCTTGCGCGCCACCCGTTTGATTTCGTTGATCGAGCCATACTGGCCCCTGCCGCTCTCGATTCCTTCACGCCACAAGGCACGTAATTCCTCGATCTCTTGCTCCCGTAAAGTGCGTTTGCGGCGCCAGTCACGTAGAGCTTCACGGATCACTTCGCTGCTGCTGGCGTATTCTCCGCTGTTGACCGCGTTGTGGATTTCATCGGCCATTTCCGGTGTTAGGGCGACGCTCAGTTTTTTTACATCGGCCATGGTGGTTCCATATGATTAGCAAGAATTATTGCTATTTTATCCTAACAGTTTTGCCGCCATCTCCGCCATTCGTTCCTCGCTAACATGCGCATAAACGCAAATCGTTCCTGTTTTTTCTGGTGCCCATTGCTGATGTCCGTGGAGGATATGGAGGATGCGGGTCGTTGTAGCTTCGGTTTCGCAGAGCAAGAATGAACAACGTGCCTGTCACTATGAATTCGATTGGATATCACATACACCAGGTCGGCAATGGCGTTGGTTTCCTCCACGTCATGGGATACCAGAATGCTGGTCAGCCGTACCGCGTCATTGAGCTGGCGGATGAGCTTCACCAGCACCCCCAGGGATATGGGGTCCTGGCCGGTGAAGGGTTCGTCATACATGATCATCATGGGGTCCAGGGCAATGGCCCGGGCCAGGGCCACCCGGCGCGCCATGCCGCCGGACAGCTCCGCGGGCATGAGATCCCGGGCACCGCGCAGACCCACGGCCTCCAGCTTGAGCAGCACCAGCTTGCGCAACAACGGCTCGGGCAGGGCCGTGTGCTCACGCAGGGGAAAGGCCACGTTCTCGAACACGCTCAGATCCGTGAGCAGAGCACCACTCTGGAACAGCATGCCCATGCGCATGCGCAGACGGTAGAGTTCCTGCCGGTTCAGCTCGTGGACATTCAGGCCATCCACCTCAACGCTCCCCCGGTCCGGGCGCAACTGGCCCCCGATAAGCTTGAGCAGGGTGGTCTTGCCCGTGCCGGAAGGCCCCATGATGGCGGTGATTTTTCCCCGCGGGATGTCGATGTCCAGGCCGGAGAAGATCTTGCGCGCCCCGCGGCTGAAATGCAGGTCGCGGATACGCACCAGGGGGGGCTGACCGCCGGACAAGGGCGTGCGTCCGGGCGCCTCCGCGCCGGATTTTCCTCCCCCTTGCGTTCCAACGGTAAGGGGCACGCCCCGCCCTCCCATACAGTTTGCAAGAAAATTCATTGTCCGCGCCCGGGCTTGCCGGGTCAAGGACAAGACACATCGACTTGAAGGGCAATGCTGGGTTTCGCAGGCTCAACACAACCTGCATCTGGCCCCCGCGGAATGTTAGGCTTTACCGTCGTTATTCTTTATTCCCTTCGGTGACCCTCTCCATGGCCAACATCCTTCCCTTCCGCAAGCCCCGAGCCAGTGAAAAGCACCGTGGCAACACCCTGTGCCGCAGCGGGCACCACAAATGGGAAATCGACAAGGAGCGGGTATTCGATACCAAACAGGGACGCCTGGTGACGCGGTTGCGCTGCCAGCGCTGTGGAAAGGTGAAAACCAGGCTGCTGTAGCCGGCACTCCTGCCTGACTCCGAGGGGTCGGCGTCAAATCATTTCCAAGCCATGGACAAGAAACGGAATCAGGAGATTTCAAAACCATGGGACATACCCAATATCACCCCACTGACTCCGACCCCGCCCAAACGGCTGAGCTATCCCACCGCCAGCATTGCGCTTATCCTCCCTGCGGCCCCATGCTATCATCCGCCAAAACCATGCAGAAGACGCAGCCTTGAATCCCATACCCGCATCCAGCAAGTCCGACGCCGAAAAGCTACAGGAACTTGGCCTGGCGGTGATCCGCACCGAAGCCCAGGCGGTGGCCGACCTGGCCCAGCGCGTAGACGCCAGCTTCGTGCGCGCCTGCGAATACATGCTGCATTGCACGGGCCGCATCGTGGTCACGGGCATGGGCAAATCCGGTCACGTGGGCAACAAGATCGCCGCCACCCTGGCCAGCACCGGCAGCCCCGCCTTTTTCGTGCATCCGGGGGAGGCCAGCCATGGCGACCTGGGGATGATCACTGCCGGCGATGTGGTGCTGGCCCTGTCCAACTCCGGCGAAACCGGGGAAATCATCACCATACTCCCCATCATCAAGCGCCTGGGCGTGCCCCTCATCAGCATGACGGGTAATCCCGACTCCACCCTGTCGCGGGAAGCCGAGGTCAATATCGACGTGAGCGTGGCGCGGGAGGCCTGCCCCCTGGGGCTGGCGCCCACCGCCAGCACCACCGCTGCCCTGGCCATGGGGGACGCCCTGGCCGTGGCGCTGCTCGAAGCACGGGGCTTCACTGAGCTGGATTTTGCCCGCTCCCATCCCGGCGGCAGCCTGGGACGCAAGCTGCTGCTTCACGTGGGTGACATCATGCACCAAGGCGAGAAAATCCCCCAGGTGGGCGAGCAGGCTACCATCAGTCAGGCCCTCATGGAAATGACTGCCAAGGGCCTGGGCATGACCGCCGTGGTGGACGGCGAAGGACATATCAGCGGCGTGTTCACCGACGGCGACCTGCGCCGCACCCTGGACCGGGGCGTGAATCTGCACAGTACGGCCGTCACCGAGGTCATGACCCGGGGCGGCATCACTACCCATGCCCAGAGCCTGGCCGCCGAGGCCCTGAAACTCATGGAAGACAACAAGATCAGCGGCTTGCTGGTGGTGGATGACGACCGGCAGGTCATCGGCGCCCTGAACATGCACGATCTGCTGCGCGCGGGAGTGGTATAGATGCAGGACATACTGGAAAAAGCAGCCCGGGTGAAACTGGTGATCTTCGATGTGGACGGCGTACTCACCGACGGCAGCCTTTTCCTGGGCGATGACGGCCAAGAGTACAAGGCTTTTCATTCCCAGGACGGCCACGGCATGGTAATGCTGCAGAACAGCGGCGTGCAGATCGCCATCATCACCGGTCGTACTTCACAAGTGGTGGCTACGCGCATGGCCAGCCTGGGCATCAGCCATCTCTACCAGGGCCAGCGGGACAAAAGGCCTGCCTATGCCGAACTCAAGGAAAAACTGGGGCTGACAGACGCCGATATCGCCTACGTCGGCGACGATGTCGTGGATCTGCCCGTCATGAGCCAGGTGGGCTTGGCCATCGCCGTGCAGAACGCCCATGCCTTCACCAAACAGCACGCCCACTGGATCACGCCATCGGCTGGCGGCCATGGCGCGGCCCGGGAAGTCTGTGAACTCATCATGGAAGCTCAGGGCAAGCTGCAGGAGCACCTGCAAACCTACCTTCAGTAGCTGGCCATGCGCATCTGGCTGTTTCTGTTGCTGCTGGGCCTGCTGATCGTCACCTGGTGGGCCTCCCGGCCCGAGCCTTCCCCGGATCATCCTGAAGACTCCGTGAACGGTGACGTGCAGGACTATTTCGTGGAGGGGTTGACCCTGCGCCAGTTCGACATGGACGGCCAGTTGAGCCACCGCCTGCAGGCGCAGGACATGCAGCATTATCGCGACAGCGGGCTCACCCGGCTGGCCGCACCGCGCTACATCCTCTACGAACAGGGCAGCCCGGTCTGGACTATCAACGCCGCCAGGGGCGAGTTGTCCAGCGACCAGTCCCTGCTGAAACTGTTTGGCGAAACCATTATCGAACGGGAAGCGGACGACATCCATCCTGCCATGCGCCTGGTCACCGCGGATCTGCGCATCTACCCCCGTAAGGAATATGCCGAGACAGACGAAGCCGTGACTGTCACCAGCGAGCAAAACTGGATAAAATCGACGGGCATGCAGGCCTGGTTCAAATCACCCGGCAAAATCCTTTTCCCCGAACAGGCGAGAGCCCATTATGTTGCACATTAAACGTCTCATCCTTCTGGCCCTGGTGCTGAATTTTTCCCCGGCGCTGATGGCCCTGCCCACGGACAAGGATGCCCCGGTGGAGATTGAGGCGGACAGTGCCGACATCGACGGCAAGACCAATACCACCACCTATCGCGGCAAGGTGCGCATCCGCCAGGGCTCCATGGAGCTGCGCGCCGACAAGGTGGTCATCAAATTCCAGGGGCGCAAGCCGAGCATTCTGACGGCCACCGGCAACCCGGCCAGGTTTCGCCAGCAAGCCGCAAAGGACAAGGACTGGGTCACCGGACAGGGCAAAACCATCGTTTACCGCATCGACAGCGAGGAGCTGGTGCTCACGGGTGACGCCGTCCTCACCCAGAACGACGACAGCTTCCGCAGCGACCGCATCGTCTATGACCGGGTGAAGGCGCGGCTCAAGGCCGGCGCGGCGGCGAAGGGCTCGGAGCGGGTGAAGGTCATCATCCACCCGGAAGGCAACCCCTGATCTCGCCATGAGTTTTCTCACCGCAGAAGGCCTGGTGAAAAGATACCGGGGCAAGGCCGTGGCCAACGGCGTCAGCCTGCACGTGGACGAGGGGGAAGTCGTCGGCCTGCTGGGTCCCAACGGCGCAGGCAAGACCACCTGTTTCTACATGATCATGGGACTGATTCCCGTGGATGCCGGCTCCATCAATCTCGGCGGCAGGGATCTGACCTCCAGCCCCATGCACGTGCGCGCCCGTCACGGCCTGGGCTACCTGGCTCAGGAGCCGTCCATCTTCCGCCAGCTGAGCGTGGCCGACAACATCCTCGCGGTGCTGGAGATTCGCGGCAAGCTGAACAAAAAGGGCCGCGAGGAGCGCTGCGAGGAGCTGCTGGCGGAGTTCGGTATCGGCCACCTGGCTGGGCACAAGGCCATCTCCCTTTCCGGCGGTGAACGCCGCCGCCTGGAGATTGCCCGCAGCCTGGCGACAGAGCCGCGCATCATACTTCTGGATGAACCCTTTGCCGGGGTGGACCCCATATCCATCGCGGACATCCAGCAGATCATCCGCAACCTGGCCGACACCGGCATCGCCATACTCATCACGGATCACAACGTGCGCGAAACCCTGGGCATCTGCGAGCGGGCCTACATCCTGTCCGAGGGGGTGGTGCTCGCCCAGGGACAGCCGGAGGAGATCCTTGCCCAGGAAGACGTGCGCAACACCTACCTGGGAGAGCATTTCTCCCTTTGAGCCGGACAAGAAGCCCGAACTTCCACCTAGCTGCTCGAAACGACACATCAAACCATTGAAAAACAAGAGAATTACGGGGATTTCAGGCCACCGGCCCCGTCCCGTGAACGGACCAGTTTCAAGAAAGATGACCTGAATCAAGCAAAGCTGTGGTAACAGCGCTAAACTATGAATAAACGCCGAAACAAGGGTTACTCCATCAACTGATGAAACCATCCATCCAGCTCCGTCTGGGTCAGAATCTGACCATGACCCCCCAGTTGCAGCAGGCCATCCGCCTGCTGCAACTTTCCACGCTGGAACTCAAGCAGGAAATTCAGGAAGCCCTGGAATCCAACCTCATGCTGGAGATCGAGGAGGACGGGCAGGACAGCCTCAGCCTGTCCGCGGAAGCTGAAGACCTGCCAGCCGAGAAACCGGCCGACGCCCCGGAGGAAAGCCTGGGAGCCGAAGGCAGTACCGACAGCATCCCCGAGGAACTGCCCGTGGACGCCAACTGGGAAGACCAGTACGACATTCCGCCCCCCCGGACGGCATCCGGCAGCGGCGAGGAATCCACTGATTTCCTCGCCCGGGAAAGCCAGGAAGAAACCCTGCGGGACTATCTGCACTGGCAGCTCAACCTCACGCCCTTTTCCGACCAGGACCGGAGCATCGCCATGGCCATCATCGACGGCATTGCTCCCGACGGCTATCTCAGGGTGGAACTCGAGGACATCCTTGCCGAAATGGATGACGAGGAAATCGGCATGGAAGAAGTCCTGACGGTATTGCACCGGGTTCAGCGTTTCGACCCGCCTGGAGTCGCCGCCCGCGATCCCCGGGAATGCCTGCTGCTGCAGCTGGAACAGCTGCCGGCGGACCTGCCCCTGAAACCCCAGGCGGAAAAGCTGTTGCGCGACCATTTCGAGCTGCTCACAGGCAACAACGAGGCCCGCATCCGCAAGCTCCTGAAAGTCAACAGCGAGGAGGTGCGGCAGATATTCAATCTCATCCGTTCCCTCAATCCGCATCCCGGCTCCAGCATCTCTCCGTCGGACACCCGTTACGTGGAACCGGACGTATTCGTGCAAAAGAAGAACGGCCGCTGGCTGGTTTCCCTCAACCCGGACACCATGCCCCGCCTGCGCGTCAATCCCGAGTACGCCGCCCTGGTGAGACGCGCCGACAACAGCAGCGACAACACCACTCTCAAGGATCACCTCCAGGAAGCCCGCTGGTTTCTCAAGAGCCTGCAGGGGCGCAACCAGACCCTGCTCAAGGTCGCCACGCGCATCGTGGAAGTTCAGCAGGGTTTCTTCGAACATGGCGAGGAAGCCATGAAGCCCCTGATCCTCAAGGACATCGCCGAAGCCGTGGACATGCACGAATCCACCATCTCACGCATCACCACCGGAAAATACATGCATACCCCAAGAGGCGTGCTGGAGTTCAAGTACTTCTTCTCCAGCCACGTCGCCACCGACAACGGCGACCAGGCGTCGGCAACGGCCATACGCGCGCATATCCGCAAGCTGATACTCGCGGAGGACCCGAAGAAGCCATTGTCCGACAACAAGATCGCCACCATGTTGTCCAATGACGGCATCAAGGTAGCCAGGCGCACCGTCGCCAAGTACCGCGAAGCCATGGCAATCCCGCCATCCAACGAACGCAAACGTCTCGTTTAATCAAGGAGAACACTTATGCAACTGAGCGTAACCGGTCACCATGTTGAACTCACCGACGCCCTGCGCAGCTATGTCGAAGACAAGATCAAGCGCATCGAACGTCACTTCGATCACGTTACCAACGTCCATGTCATCCTCAGCGTGGAAAAACACCTGCAGAAGGCCGAAGCCACGGTGCACGTGAGCGGTGCTGACGTCTTTGCGGATGCCACCCAGGAAGACATGTATGCGGCGATCGACGGACTGGTGGACAAGCTCGACCGACAGATCCTCAAGCACAAGGAAAAGATCCAGAAACGGGCACGTGGAAACAACGCCAGGTCAGCCCTGGCGGAAATGCCCGAATAGTCAAGCGCAACCACAGCGTAAAGACGACGCTTTTCGCTGACTGCTATCCGAGCCTTTTCCGCGCGCTGCGGAAAAGGCTCCTGAATTCAAGGCCATACCATGCTACCCGAAGACCTGTTGCAATCCGACCAAATCAGCCTCCAAGACGACGCGGCCAGCAAGAAACGCGCCCTGGAGCATCTTTCGGAACTCCTCGCCGCCGGCACCAACACCCCTGCCGCGGAAGCCATCTACGAAAAGCTGCTCGAACGCGAACGTCTGGGCAGCACCGGGATGAGCGATGGGATCGCCCTGCCCCATGCCCGCATCAAGGGTATCAGCAAGCCGGTAGGGGCCTTCATACACCTGAAGCAAGGTATAGACTTCGACGCCATGGACGGCAGGCCGGTGGACATCCTGTTCGGTCTGCTGGTGCCGGAACAGGCCACGGACGTGCACCTGGAACTGCTGGCCAGCCTGGCCAGCCTGTTCAGCAAGCCGCAGATCTGCGCCCAAGTGCGTCAGGCAGACAGCCCGGAACAGCTGATTCGCATTCTCAACCCGCCACCGCTGGCTGATGCAGCATCAGATCACAGTTGAGGATCTTGTCGACGCCCTGCAGGAACGCCTGCGGCTGCGCCTGCTCGCCGGCGAAAAAGGGCTGGGCAACATCATCTTCGATGCAGACGAGGAAAAATCCGATCCCATCGTCGCCGGCCCCCTGAACTATATCCATCCCAACCGCATCCAGATCATCGGCCCCAAGGAGAAAAAGTACCTGACCGGCCTGAGCGGGGAGGAACAGCAGGCGGCACTCACCCGGCTGTTTGCCGCGGAACCGGCCGCGGTGCTGCTGAGCAACCGGCTCAAGTCCATGCCTGCCCTGGAGAAGCTGGCGAAGAAACACAATGTGCCCCTGCTGGCTTCATCCCTGAAGGACAGCCAGGTACTGGACAACATCCAGTATTACACAGCCCGTTTCTTCGCGCGCAAGACTACCCTGCACGGTGTTTTCCTGGAAGTGCTGGGTATGGGCGTGCTGCTCACCGGTCACTCGGCCGTAGGCAAGAGCGAACTGGCCCTGGAACTCATCATCCGCGGCCATCGCCTCATTGCCGACGATGTCACCGAGTTCCGCCGGGTGGCCCCGGATATCCTCAGCGGCAGCTGCCCGCCTCTGCTGCGCGAGTTTCTCGAGGTGCGCGGCCTGGGCATACTCAATATTCCCGCCATGTTCGGCGACAGCGCCATCCTGCACAGCAAGTACCTGCATCTCATCATGCACCTGAAACGCATGAAGCTGCAGGAGATCGCCGACATGGAGCGGCTGCAGGGCGCCAGCCGCTACCGTACCGTGCTGGGCGTGGAGATTCCCGAGATCACCGTACCCGTGGCGCCAGGACGCAACCTGGCCATCCTGGTGGAAACCGCGGTGCGCGATCACATGCTCAAGCTCAAGGGCTATGACGCGGCGGAAATCTTCATCGAACGCCAGAGCCAGGCCATAGAGAAGGACAGGAAATGAGCACCGGCATTCTCCTCGTCACCCACCCGGGCATAGGCGACACCCTGCTGGAGAACGCCCGCCGACTGCTGGGCGACTGCCCCGCACGCGTCCGGAGCCTCGGCATTCCCCTGGATGGCGAGCGTGAACAGCTGATGAAAGATGCCCTGACAACAGCCCGGGCCCTGGACGATGGCAGCGGCATACTCATTCTCACCGATGCCTTTGGCGCCACGCCCAGCAACATCGCCTGCGAACTCACCCGGGAGATGCAGGCCAACGTGGTATCCGGCCTCAACCTGCCCATGCTGATCCGGGTTTTCAACTACAGCGACGACGACCTGGCCGCTCTCACCCGCAAGGCGGAGGAAGGGGGCATGCGGGGCATACAGGTGTCCACGGCCCCGGGGGAGGAAGCATGAAGTCCTCCGGCGTGCTGATCCCCAACAGGCTGGGGCTGCATGCCCGCGCCGCCGCCAAGCTGGTGAGCACCGCCAACGGATTCTCTTCCCAGGTATATCTGGAACGCAATGGCAACCGCATCAACGGCAAAAGCATCATGGGCGTGATGATGCTGGCCGCCAGCCAGGGCAGCGAAATCACCGTCATCACCGAGGGCGACGACGAGGATCAGGCCCTGGCCGCCCTGCTGGAGCTGATCAACGACGGCTTCGGGGAGGAACAATGACCATCGCCATCCAGGGCATAGGGGTGAGCAGCGGCATCCGCACCGCCATTGGCAAAGTGCTGATGCTGTCCCGCGGCAGCATTCAGGCGGAGCCCGGCATGGTCCCCGCCAGCGAGGTCGAAGCGGAGGTACAGCGGTTTTTCGACGCCGTGCAGACCGCCGCAAAACAGCTCACGGAAATCCGCAAGGAAATACCGGCAGACACGCCACCGGACATCCTGGAGTTCATCGACACCCACCTGCTCATGTTGCAGGACAAGGCCATAGCCGAGGCGCCCGCTCAGACCATACGTGACGAGGGCTGCTCCGCGGAATGGGCTCTGCAACTGCGCCGCGACCAGCTGCTGCGCGTGTTCGAGGACATGGAGGACGCCTACCTGCGCACACGCAAGGACGATCTCGATCACGTGGTCAACCGCATCATGGCCATACTGCAGGGGGAAGGCCGCAAGGAACCGGTGGAGATTGCCGGTCATATCATGGTGTCGGAAGACCTGACGCCCGCAGATATCATCACCCTGCACCACAAGGGCGCCAGCGGTTTCATCACCGATTTTGGCAGCCCCATGTCCCACACGGCCATCCTTGCTGCCAGCCTGGGCATTCCTGCCGTGGTGGGCGCTCACGGCGCCAGCAGTCACCTGCACAGCGGCGAGCTGGTGATTCTGGACGCTGCCAATGGCACAGTGCTGGCGGACTGCGCCAGCGAAAGCATCCGCTTCTTCGAACAACGCCTGCACCGGGAAAGGGAGCGGCGCAACGCCCTGCAGACCCTGCGGGACACCCCGGCAGTCACCCGGGACGGCGAGCGCATCGAACTGCAGGCCAATATCGAACTGCCGGAGGACGTGGAAGAAGTACGCAATCAGGGTGGCGACGGCATCGGTCTGTACCGCACGGAATTCCTCTACATGAACCGGGACCAGCTGCCCACGGAAGACGAGCATTACCTGGCCTACCGGCAGGTCATCGAGGGCATGGACGGGCGCCCGGTGACCATACGCACCCTGGACCTTGGGGCCGACAAGCAGTGTGAACATCAGCCCGAGCCTGCCGCCTGCATCAATCCGGCCCTGGGATTGCGCGCCATACGCCTGTGTCTGAAGGAAACGGACATCTTTCGCGTGCAGATCCGCGCCATCCTGCGCGCGTCGGCGCATGGCTCTGTGCGCCTGATGATTCCCATGCTGACCAATCTCTGGGAAGCCCGCCAGGCGCGGGAAATCATCGACATGGAAATGCACAGCCTCGGGGAACAGCGCATTGCCATGGATGAAACCCTGCCCATAGGCGCCATGATAGAAACACCGGCCGCCGCTCTCACGGCGGATGCCTTTGCGCAGATGTTCGATTTCCTTTCCATCGGCACCAATGATCTCATCCAGTACACCCTGGCAGTGGACCGTGCCGATGACAGCGTCAATCACCTCTATGATCCCCTGCACCCCGCCGTGCTTAAACTGATTCGCTACATCCTGGAAGCCGGCAGGCGATGCCGCAAGCCCGTGGCCATGTGTGGCGAAATGGCAGGCGATCCCCGTTACACGCCATTGCTGCTGGGACTGGGGCTGCGAACCCTGAGCATGCACCCCGCCTCCCTGCCAGAAGTAAAACAACTGATCCGCAAACTGGACCTGGAGCAACTGACGGAGCGGGTGGATAAACTGCTGCGCGATCCTTCCGCCTATGACCTGGCGGGACCTGTTGAAGCTCTGGCAGACTGAGCCTTCAGGGACGGGCGGACTGCGCCAGCCAGTCCAGATCGTAGGGATGCCTGCGTTTTGCATAGAGACGCAGAATGCGCCGCACATAACCCCGGGTTTCCGCATAGGGAGGAACGCCCTGGTAGCGGACTACGCTTTGCTCACCGGCATTGTAGGCGGCCAGCACTTTTTCCAGATCCCCACGAAACCAGGCCAGCAGCCAGCGCAGGTAGGCCATGCCACCACGCAGATTGTCCTCCAGATCCCAGATGTCCTGTACGCCAAAGCGCCGGGCCGTGGAAGGCAATAGCTGCATGAGCCCCCTGGCGCCACGGGGCGACAGGGCCCGGGGCTGAAACCCGGATTCAGTATCGATGACAGCCGCCACCAGGTTGGCATCCAGGCCGTACTCCGGCGCCAGTTCCTCCACGAGGTGCAGGATATCCCGACAGCGTGCCGACTCGCATTTTTCGTACACCCAGGGCAGCATCACCGCATCCTCGCAGCCCGTGAGCCTGCTTTCCCCGGCGCCGAGCATGGGCAGGATATTGGCCGCCTGTTCGTCTCCCGCCCGCGCCGCCTTCTGCAGCCAGTAGCGGGCAATGCCATCGTCCCTGGCCACTCCCCGTCCATTGGCAAACATCCACCCCAGGTTGTACCAGGCTTCCCTCAGCCCCTGGGCGGCGGCCCGGCAATACCAGCGACGGGCCAGGGTCGGGGAACGCGGCAGCCCTTCGCCATGCTCCAGGGCAACACCCAGGGCCAGCTGGGCGCGGGGCTCTCCATGCTCGGCCAGACGGGTCAGCTCATCCAGTGGCAGCAGACTGAAATCGGGCGCTGCAGCCGTCCTCACGGCAGGCGCAGTCAGCAGCATGATGCACAACACCCACGAAAACACCTTCTTCCCTGCGGATCCCGAGCCATTCATTGTCCCAGTATAACTCATGCAAGCAGGCCCGCCGGATGTTGAAGAACACCGTCTTCAACATCCTGCAGGAGGCGGTCTGCATTGTTTTCCGCAAACTGCTAAACTGCCCGGGCAATTCAGAACAGGCAGGCGTTCCATGACCACCCCCGCAAGTACAGAAGGCGAAATCTCACGCCTGGAACAGATCCAGGAATACCTGGATCAGGATTCCTGGCGCGAAGCCGCCGCGCTGCTGAGAAAACTGCAGCCGGCGGAAATCGCCCACGTCCTCGAGGCCCTGCCCCTGAACCAGCGCCAGATCCTCTGGGATCTGCTGGACTCCGACCAGGACGGCGAAACCCTCATGGAGCTCACGGAAAACGTCCGTAACGAGCTTCTGCAGAACATGCGCGAGGATGACATCGTCGCCGCCACCGAACACATGGACGTGGACGACCTGGCCGACTTCATCCAGGAACTGCCGGAAGACGTCACCGACCAGGTCATGCGCTCCCTGGACGAGCAGGACAGGCGGCGCCTGGAAACCGTGCTCTCCTACCCCGAGGACACCGCCGGCGGCCTGATGAACACGGACACCGTGACCGTGCGGCCGGAAGTCAGCCTGGACGTGGTGTTGCGTTATCTACGCCAGCTCGGCGAACGGGTGCCCCGGGATACGGACCAGCTGTTCGTCACCAACCGGGATGACGAGTACCTGGGCACCCTGCGGCTGGCCGACCTGGTCACCCACGATCCCAACGACACCGTAGCGGAAGTCATGAGCCTGGGCGTACAGCCCTTCAACGTCATGACGCCGGATTCGGACGTGGCCAGACGCTTCGAACAATACGACCTGCTGTCCGCTCCGGTGGTGGATGACCAGGGACATCTGATGGGCCGGATCACCGTGGACGACGTAGTGGACCTCATCCGCGAGGAAGGCGAGCACCAGTTCATGGGCTCTGCCGGCCTCTCAGAAGACGAGGACATGTTCGCACCGGTACTGGAAAGCAGCAAACGGCGCGCCCTGTGGCTGGGCATCAACCTGCTCACGGCCTTTCTCGCCTCCTGGGTCATCGGCCATTTCGAGGACACCCTGGATCGTATCGTGGCTCTGGCAGTGCTCATGCCCATCGTGGCCAGTATGGGAGGCGTGGGTGGCACCCAGACCCTGACCCTGGCCATACGCGGTATCGCCCTGGGACAGCTGTCGAGCAAGAACGCTGGCTACCTGCTGGCCAAGGAACTGGCCGTGGCAGCGATCAACGGCATCATTTGGGCCGTGGTGGTGGGCTTCATCGCCGGTGTCTGGTTCGACAGCACCGACATTGCCCTGGTCATCGCCGCCGCCATGATCATCAATCTCATCGCCGCCGCCATCACTGGCGCCCTGCTGCCCCTGGCTTTGGACAAGCTGGGCATAGACCCGGCCCTGGCGGGAGGGGTGCTGCTCACCACCGTCACCGACGTCGTGGGTTTCCTGTCCTTTCTCGGCCTCGCGACCCTGTTTCTACTCTAGGCGCCTGCCCAGCAGCGTGTTGAACGATACTTTGTCCGACACCATGTGGGGGCACGAAAATGCCCCCTTTCCATGGCCGTACGCCACTGGTTTTTATCCATATGATGCAACCTGGCACCATGCCGTAGGTTCAGCTTCAGCCCAACAACAGCTGCCACACAGGAACAATGTCGGCGGAAGCCCGGCCAACCGACAGTTTTTTTCCATAACCAGGAGCGCAATCGGCAAACTCGGGAAGACTGGCCTGATTATCCAGGCGGCCGCTTGACGCAGCTCACAAAAACACCGTCGATTCCAGCGGTCGCCCGGTTTTCATGGAACCATACGGGGAAGACCAACAGAATACCCCCGAGTTCAAGAATGAAGGTCCTGCTGATTGAAAACAGCCGGCTGTACCAGCTCTTTCTCAGCGACCTTTTCCGACGCCTGGGTTATCAGCCCGTGAGCGTCACTTCGCACAAGGAAGCCCTGACCGCACTGGAAAAGTACAGCTTCCGCTTCGTCTGCATGAACCTGCTGCTGGATGGAAAGGACGCCATCGACTTCATTCCCGAGGTCCATCGTCACAACCCCGGCGCCACGGTGATTCTGCTGACCTCGGACCGGGCCTCGGGCATCCGCATGCAGGCGGTGAAGGCCGGCGCCACGGAAGTCATCTACAAGAGCAGCATGTCAAACATCATTCGCCGGCTCCGGATATTGCTGGGGGGCGCGCCCAAGGATCATGTGCTCACGAAAAACCGCCGGGTGCTGTACGTGGAAGACAGCCCGACCCAGGCGGCCGTTATCTCCGCTATTCTCGAACAGGACATGCGGCTGGATATCGAGCACTGCGGGTCCGCCGAAACGGCCATTCGCTGGCTGGGCGACAGGAAATACGACCTGGTGATCACCGACGTCGTGCTCCAGGGGGAAGCCAGCGGTCTGTGGCTGCTGCGCCGCCTGCGCAGGCTGGACAACGAGAACGCCCAGCTGCCGGTACTCACCCTCACGGGACACGATGACCCGGCCCGCCGCCTGGAGCTGTTGCGGGCCGGCACCACGGACTATGTCACCAAGCCAGTGCTGAAAGAAGAGTTGATCATCCGCGTCAACAACCTGATCAGCAACAAGCTGCTCATGGACAAAGTGCTGGAACAACAGGCACAGATGCAGCACCTGGCCATGCGCGATGAACTGACAGGCTGCTACAACAGACGGGGGTTCCGGGAGCTGTCGGAAAAATACATCAGCCAGGCCAGCCGGCAGAAACGGCCCCTTTCCCTGGCCCTCATCGACCTGGATCATTTCAAACAGATAAACGACAGATACGGGCACGATGCCGGGGACGAGGTATTGCGCGCCCTGGGAAAACTGCTGCGCCGGAAAAGCCGGAAAAGCGACGTGGTGGCCCGCTGGGGCGGAGAGGAATTCGTCCTGCTGCTGCCGGACACGGACCGGGATCAGGGCCTGTGCGCCGTGCGCAAGCTGGGCGCCCTGGTGGCGGCGATGGACACTGGCAGCAACTTCTCGGTGACCGCATCCATCGGCATTACCGCGATCTCCCCGCCGCAAAAGCCGGACCTGGATACCATGATCACCTGTGCCGACAAAGCGCTGTACCGCGCCAAGGACGCGGGCAGGAACTGCGTGGTGTACCGCGACTGCCCACTTCCTGCCGGGAACCTCCCCGTCAGAAAGGGATGATGCCCGTCATGACTCCAGCCATGCCCGGACCAGAACCTCCTGGCCGGGCTCGAAATGCTCCACGGCGGCCTTGAGCATGTACAGCTCCCTGGGCTTGCGCCAGCGCTCTTAACCCACTACGGCAATCTTCTTTCTCTGTTCGTCCTGGTCACAGACACCAAATCATATACATGCAACTTGCCACTGCCAGAATCCCCTGCAATCCGGATTCGAATACGGCTGGCGCGTTCATCCCCTTTGCTTTCAGGTTTCCTCGCGCATCTGCTCTTCCACCTGCTTGTTGCGCGCTTCGATCTCCGCCTTGGTGCGGGCTTCCCACACCGCGCGACGCTCCTCGACCCGCTTTTCCCAGACACCGGGCTTTTCCGGGATCAGCTTCTCGCCGAACAGGGCCTGACGCATGAGCCTGTAGCCAAACTGCAGCAGGGCCAGGTCGTCCTTCTCGATCTGTTCATAGGTTTCTTCGGGAATATCGTAACTGGCCCGGAATTTATCGCTGAGAACGAAACGGCGGAACATGTCCGTATTGTAGGATGCCATGAAGAACAGCTGCAGGCTCATCTCGTTGGGCTTGCCCACGCCGGGGCCGGCGGACTTCTTCTTCAGGATCAGCTCATACCATTCCTTGTTGTAGAAATCGAACTCGTCACAGCCCTGCTCCTTACGGTATTCCTCCACGGTCAGCTCACGGTCTTCCTCGTGTCCCTTGCAGTGCTCCTCCACCACCAGGGAATACTGGGTCTGGGGCTCGCTGGAATCCTTCTCGCGGATGTTCAGCACCGCCAGGGGATAGTAGCGGCATACCGTGGGCCGGTCTTCATAGACGGTGCAGCCGTTCTCCTCGTCCAGGAAGGGGCAGGCGCCATCGTCGTTCACCTTCATCTTCAGGCCCGGCACCTTGTCCTGATCCATGGGATAGGGAACCGTGTACTTGTCCAGGAATTCCTCGGATGTCATGCCAAAACGCTGCTTGAGCCGCAGCACGTCATAGGGAACCAGGGTGATGTCGGAACGCTTGCAGCAGGCATTGAAGCAGGAAATACCCTTGTAGCAGTTGAATTTGAGCTTGCTGTCCGGCCCCAGTACCTTGGGCAGGGTGGGACTTTTGAAGGGAATATCAAATTTTTCGTCACTCATATTATTATGACCTCAAGTCATGCAGTATGCCGCTCAGGCATAAAGCTGTCGTATGGGCGTCAATCCCGATGCTTTTCAACCAGGGCAATTTGTTTTTCAGGATCTAAAGATTGTGAGGATGTATCAATCGTACGCGTGGAAAATAAGTCTTGTATTTTTGGATATCTCTTGTGATCAGGTCAAACTTCGAGACACTGGCATGCGCGCCGATAAAGAAATCAGGTAATGGCGCATTTTTTGTACCCCTGTTTCTACGGTATTCCAGAAACACTTTTCCAGCCAGAAATAATGCTTCACGAGGGATTTCCAGCACTTTGACTGACAGAGCGGAAACGGCTTTTTCCAGTTCTTCGATTCGCTTGAAGCCAATGGAAACCTCTGTGTACACAATCGAGTTGATATACAGGCTGTTGGTTTGCATGTATTCTTCCAGCATGCTTTCAGACCATTCAGCCCATACCGGATCGTCTGTAAACAAATCGAGCAACACACAGGAATCAACAAGAACACCATTCATTCCGCGTCTCGGGTAAGCTCCATAATTTCGTCAGTGGACATGCTTGCGGATGCTATTCCCCTGAGTTTGCGCAACTTGCCTTTCACCGTTGGTCTCTCGGTCTTCACGATATAGAATTTATCATCCTGCCTTACAAAGTCCACTTCTGCTTCAGGAGTAATACCCAAGGCTTCCCGAACGTTTCTCGGGATGGTCACCTGGCCTTTCTTTGTAACTCGCATGATTCTACCTTGAACAGAACAAAGTAATACCTATATGGTATTACCTTTTGGACTACAAACGCAAATGTATCCGGTGGACAGGTACAAAAATAAAATCCGGACGCCTCGCGGCGTCCGGATCTCCGTCTTCAGACTGTCAAGCAGTGATTACTTGAACAGCTTGGACTTGTCCACCAGATCCTTGTGAGCCCGCTTGAAGCAGGTCCACTTCTTGGTTTCCTTGTCGTAAACAGAGTTTACGAAGCACTTCCAATTTTCTTCATCGACGAAGTTCTTGTCCATGCGATAGTAGAAACCAGGATAACGGCTTTCCTCACGGAACTGGATGTGCTTCATGTGAGCTTCAGCGGTGAGGATGCGGTGGTAGTTCTCCCATGCACGCAGGAGCTCGTGGAGGTCCTTGGCACGCATCTTCAGGGAGTCTTCCTTCAGCATCTCCAGCTTCTGCTCAGCCAGATCCAGCATGTTGGCGTTGGTGGTGTAGTAGGTGGCAACACCGGCTACATACTCGTCCATGATCTTCTGCAGACGGAACTGCAGCATGCGGGGAGTGATGTAGTTGGGGTTGACGTCGATGGCCGTGGTGTAGTCCTTGTGCTCGAGGTAGTTACGAACAGGACGGTAGATTTCCTCGACCAGCTGATCCACCGGGGTGTCCAGCTCAGGGGTCCAGTCCTTGTTGTCCATGACGAACTTGACCATGGACTTGGCGCACATGCGGCCTTCGGCGTGGGAGCCGGAGGAGAACTTGTGGCCGGAAGCGCCAACGCCGTCACCAGCGGTGAACAGACCCTTGACGGTGGTCATGCCACGATAGCCCCAGTTCCAGCCAGAAGGCAGGTGCTCGGGGATACCTTCGCCCAGCGCTTCCTCGGTGGGTGCGCCAACATCTTCAGGACCGGATACCCAGATGCCGCAGCAGCCGGAGTGGGAACCCAGCAGGTACGGCTCGGTGGGCATCAGCTCGGAGTTCTTCTTCTCCGGCTCGATGTTCTCACCAGCCCAGATACCGCACTGGCCGATACACATGTCGAGGAAGTCTTCCCAGGCTTCTGCTTCCAGGTGCTTGACTTCACGGGGAGACAGGGTTTCGCGCAGATTGGCGAGCGCGGTAACGGTGTCCATCCAGATGGGACCGCGACCTTCCTTCATCTCCTTGAGCATCAGGTGGTTACGCAGGCAGGAAGCGGGAACGGCAGCCTGACCATAGGGAGGATAGTCGTCCAGCATGTCCTTGTTGCGCTGCATGTACGGCTCGCCTTCGCCGTTGGTGGCCTGGGATTTGAACAGCAGGAACCAGGCGCCAACAGGACCGTAACCGTCTTTGAAACGGGTCGGTACGAAGCGGTTTTCCATCATGGTCAGCTCACAGCCAGCCTCGGCGGCCATGGCGTAGGTGGAACCGGCATTCCATACAGGATACCAGGCACGACCCTGACCTTCACCCACGGAGCGGGGACGGAAGATGTTTACGCAGCCACCAGCGGCCATCATGCAGGCCTTGAACTTGTAGACGAAGACCTTGTCTTCACGGGTGGAGAAACCGACAGCACCGGCAATGCGGTTCTTGTCCTTGGCGTCGTTGACCAGCTTGACGATGAAGACACGCTCCTGGATGTTGTCCACACCCAGGGCCTTCTTCGCGGCTTCGGCCACGATCCACTTGTAGGATTCGCCGTTGATCATGATCTGCCACTTACCGGAACGCACGGGCTTGCCGCCGTCCTTCAGGGGCGTCAGGCCCTTGGAGCCGTCGTGACGCTCGCCATTCTCGTCGGTCTTCCAGATGGGCAGACCCCATTCTTCGAACAGGTGCACGGACTCGTCAACGTGGCGGCCCAGGTCATAGGCCAGGTCGTCACGGGTGATACCCATCAGGTCGTTGGAAACCATGCGGGCGTAGTCCGCGGGATCCTGCTCGGGACCGATGTAGGTGTTGATTGCGGACAGACCCTGGGCTACGGCGCCGGAACGGTCCATGGCGGCCTTGTCGACCAGTTTCACGGAAATGTCCACGCCTTCTTTCTTGGCAGCGTCCAGCCAGGGGCCAATTTCATAAGCGGTACCGCAAGCAGCCATACCGCCGCCGATGATGAGGATATCCACCTCTTCTTCGACTACTTCGGGATTACCGAATTCAGCCATGTTAATTACCTCTAGTAACTTAGAATTTTTCCAAAATTGATCAGAATCAGCGGATTACTTGGCGATCAACTCGCTGGGATCACCTTCACGGTAACCGTTTTGCTCATTATGGTTGAAGAAGCCAGGCTGACTGATTTTGCTCAGATCCGCCTCGGGCTTGCCACCATAAGGATCGATGGAACCTTCCGGAGTGGTACGGATGGGGAACTTGAAGCGCTTCATGGTGCCATTACGGAACTTGATGGTCCACATGATGGAATCCGTACCGCGCAGCGGCTGCACGGAAGCACCCAGAGGTACGATATCGGCGTAGGGACGCGCTTCGATAGCGTTCTGCGGGCAGATCTTGACGCAGGAATAGCATTCCCAGCACTGATCAGGCTCCTGGTTGAAAGACTTCATGGCGTGGCCGGTCATGGAACCGTCCATGTCCAGCTTCATGAGGTCATGTGGGCAGATGTACATGCAAGCGGTCTTGTCCTGACCCTTGCAGCCATCGCACTTATCGGTACGCACAAATGTAGGCATCGATAGTTCTCCTTAGTTTACACTGCAGTGAATATTCACCGCCGAAGCGGTCTTCTTTTCAATCCGGAACGCCTGAAACCAAGGTCTCACCCGCCCCGAAAAATCGCCAGTCGCCCCCGGAAACATTCCCTCGTGGCGCAGGCGCCATGATGCAAAGCCTCCTCGGGGGCATATAGGGGAAGTAAAAATAGTTTCTCAGGAGGCAAAAGGCCAAACAGTTTTACATCCGGCAGGCATAAAGAGGCTTTATCTGTAATACTTATGAACCTTGGAAATCAACTGATTAGGGGTAGAATCAGGCGCTTTCCCCCTGCTTGACGAAAAACCGGAACTGATCCAAGTCAACTCCCATGAACAACCCGCCAGACACCCTGCTACTCATCGCCCCCGGCTGCCCCCATTGTCAGTCCGTTCTCGCCAGTCTCACCGAGCTGGTGAAGAAAGGAGACATCGGACGGCTGGAAGTCGTCAACATCGCCGTACACCCGGAGGCGGCGCAACAGGCCGGCACCCGCTCCGTGCCCTGGATGCGCATCGGCAGTTACGAGCTGTCCGGCAACTACAGCCTCGGTGAGATCCGCGACTGGGTGAACAAGGCCGCCGCTGGCGGGCAGGCGGGAGACTACATCCGGGAACTTCTGGAACAGCAGCAGATGGATCAGGCCGTAAGCTATCTGCAAGAACACCCGGAACAGATACCCGCCCTCCTGGACCTGATGCAGCGCGAAGACAACGCCCTGGGCGTGAGCTTTGGCTTGAGCGCTATCTTCGAGGAGCTGACCGGTAGTAAGGCACTGAAGGAGCTGGTGCCTGAGCTGGGCAAACTGACCCGGCACGAAAAGGCCAACATCCGGGGCGACGCCGCCTATTACCTGGGCCTGTCGGGCAGCCCCGAGGCCAGATCCTGGCTGGAACCCTTGCTGGACGACCCCCAGGAAGACGTGCGGGAAATCGCCAGGGAAGCCCTGCAAGACCTGCCCTCATGAACCACGCCCGCCTGTTCCTGCTGCTGGGCGCCCTGGCCGGTTTCCTCACCGTGGCCCTGGGCGCATTCGGCGCCCACGTCCTGGAAAGCCGCCTCGCTCCCCATTCGTTCACCCTGTTCGACAAGGCCGTTCACTACCAGGGCCTGCACGCCCTGGCCCTGCTGTTCACCGGGTTGCTACTGCAGATCTCGCCCAACAACAGCCTGCGCCGCGCGGGCTGGTGCTTCGTCGCCGGCATCGGGCTGTTCAGCGGCAGCCTCTATGTCCTTTCCCTCACGGGCATTTCCGCTCTGGGTGCAATAACACCCCTGGGCGGCCTGTCTTTTCTTGCAGGATGGCTGTTGCTGGCCATGGGTGGCTGGAAAACCGGATTGCACGAATGACCCAAGAACTGCTGATCATAGAAGACGATGGCTCCCTGAGCCAGATGCTGACCCTGCACTTCGAGGACCAGGGCATGCAGGTTCAGGTGGCCCACAGTCGCGCCCAGGCCCTGGAAAAGCTCTCCTCCCGCAGGCCCGACCTGGTACTGCTGGATCAGCAGCTGCCCGACGGCCTGGGCAGTGAACTGATCCCACGGATACTGGAACTGCACCCGGACAGCCGCATCATCATGATGACTGGCGTCCATGACCTGGAACTCGCCATCCAGGCCATACAGCAGGGCGCCACGGATTTCATTCACAAGCCGGTGAAGACCAAAGTGTTGCAGGAAGCCGTGGACAAGGCCCTGGCCTGGACACCGGCCAGCAGCACGAATGCCGTCCCGGACGAACCCAATATCCGCGAACTCATCGGCCGCAGTGAAGCCATGCTGGAAGTGAGCAAGCAGATCGCCCTGTCCGCCCAGAGCAGCGCCACCGTGCTCATCAGCGGAGAATCGGGCACGGGCAAGGAAATCGTCGCCCGTCTCATTCATCAGTACAGCGGGCGGGAAGGCCGTTTCGTGGCCATCAACTGCGCAGCCATCGTGGACAATCTGCTGGAAAGCGAGCTGTTCGGCCATGTAAAAGGGGCGTTCACCGGCGCCACCGCGGACAAGGCCGGGCGCTTCCAGCAGGCCGAGGACGGTACCCTGTTCCTGGACGAGATCGGCGAACTGGCCCCACCCCTGCAGGCCAAGCTGCTGCGCGCCCTGCAGGAACAGACCGTGGAGCCCGTGGGCGGCAATCACACGGTGCCCGTGAATGCGCGCATCATCGCCGCCACCCACAGGGATCTGTTCCAGGCGGCCAGGGACGGTCTGTTCCGGGAAGACCTGGCCTATCGGCTGGACGTCATCAACATCCAGCTCCCGCCACTGCGCCACCGGCGGGAAGACATCCCCCTGCTGGTCCAGGCCCTGCTGGGCCGGGCCGCGCGGAAAATGGAACGCCCGGTTCCTCCCCTGGAGGACGCGGCCATGGACAAGCTGCTGCAGCACTCCTGGCCAGGCAATGTACGGGAATTGGAAAATGTCCTCACCCAGGCCCTGGTACAGGCCAGGGACGGCGGCATAAGCGCCGACCTGATCCGATTCCATGAAACCGGCGCCGCCGAACCGTCCAATCCCCCGGAAGAAAGCCCCCTGCAAACCCTGGAGGAAGTGGAAGCCCGGCATATTCAGAAAGTTCTGGACTACACGGGCGGCCACAAGAGCAACAGCTGCCGCATCCTCGGTATCTCCCGCCCTGCCCTGGACAGGAAGATACGTAAATACCGGTTACGCGTGGGACCCGCCGACAAGCAATCCTGAATCCGCCGGCGCAAAGTAACGTTTCATTACACCCGCAGGGGTCATTGCACGAAATGTTACGTCCATCTCATTGCCCTCCCCGCATATACAAAAGATAACCCACTGATTTTTATGTCTTTCATACAACTGGCACGGGTCGTGCTTCGTGTTGTTCACAATGACAACACCAGGAAGCACGATCATGAGAACAGAAAGTACGACCTTTGCCACGGGCGGCCCAGCGGCCGCTGAAAGCCCCGCAGCCCGTGAAAGCCGGTTCCAGGCCATCATCGGCCGCTACATGGACGACCTGTTCCGCTATGCCTGCTGGCTGGTACACGACCGGGCCGTCGCCGAAGACCTGGTCCAGGAAACCATGCTCCGGGCCTGGAGGTCCCTGGACAGGCTGCAGAACCCCGAGGCAGCCAGGGGCTGGCTGATCACCATCCTGCGCCGGGAGAACGCCCGCCGTTTCGAGCGCTTCCAGCCCCGGTTCAGCGCCATGCCCACCGAGGCCCTGGCCGACAACCACCGGGACTACGACACCTCCACCGAGGCCTTCGTTCTGCGCAACGCCATCGCCGAGCTGCCCGAGGATTACCGCGAGCCCCTGCTGCTGCAGATCATCCATGGCTACTCTCAGAAGGAGATCGCTGCCGAGCTGGGCATCTCCGTGGCCGGCGCCGGCACCCGCCTGTTCCGCGCCAGGAAGAAGCTTCGCGCCCTGGTGGAAGGCGATGAAAGAGCGGCCTGACCTTTGCCCGAACATTTCACCCAGGAACATGATGATGGTGCCGGAATCGGCGGCCAGGTGCGGATTTGCAAAGGGGTCGGAGTCAAATTCCACCCAACTGTTACAAGGAACGGGATCACATTGTTCCACGCCATCGGATCTTCCCAAGATCCTCCCCATTTGACTCCGACCCCGACCATCCCAGCGACCGGGTGAAATGTTCGGACCAGCCCAACATCATTCGCTTTTGCCAGCACACCGGGCATGTTAGCCTAAGGTCAACAACAGTAGTTCATCCGGAGTGACCACATGCCATCATTCGATATCGTATCCGAGGTTGACCTCCAGGAAGTGCGCAACGCCGTGGACCAGGCCAACCGGGTCATCGACACCCGTTTCGACTTCAAAGGCGTCAATGCCAGCTTCGAGCACAACGAGAACGAAATCAAGCTGGAAGCAGAACAGGAATTTCAGTTGCAGCAAATGCTGGACATACTGCGCGAAAAGCTGGCCAAACGGGGTGTGGACGTAAAGGCACTGGACGTGAAGGATCCCCAGACCAGCCTGAATGCCGCCCGCCAGCAGGTGCTGGTGCAACAGGGCATCGAATCTGACGTGGCGAAAAAGATCGTCAAGGAGATCAAGAACGCCAAGCTCAAAGTTCAGGCACAGATCCAGGGCGACCAGGTGCGGGTCACGGGCAAGAAGCGTGACGATCTGCAGAAGGTCATCGCCATGCTGAAAGAAAAGGATTACGGCCTGCCCCTGCAATTCAAGAATTTCCGCGACTGATGGCGCAACTGGACCGGGGCACGAAAATCTACGCGGCCGTGCTGGGCACCATAGTGCTGGCACTGATTTTCCTTGCCCTCTACACCCCGCCCCAGGTGGCCCATCTCAACGACAGGCTGGAAGCCGACGCACAGGTGGGCAGTTTTCCCTATCCCTTCCGGGTGCTGCGGGCCAGCAACGGCGTGGCAGTGATGAGCACCCCCCGCTCCAGCGCCGTGCCCGTGGCCCAGGTGCTGGGCAAGATCTTTCCCGAGCTGGGTAACGCAGATCCTGCATCTCCCCTGTTCAGGGAATTGCAGGACAAACTGGCCAGCACCCAGAAGCGCGCCAAGGCCATCGTACTCAAAGATCCGGAAATCAAGCGCGTGCAATGGGAGCTGGACCGGGACTGGCTCAGCGCCCATGGCATAACTCTGCCACCATCGCAGCATTAACCTTCAGGGCCAAAGAGCGGAGAGGGGAAACTCGGTGGCGTCGAAAGGAACGACTGACACCGGCTTGTCCTCGTCCAGCACTGTGAGCAGGGTCCAGCGTCCCTGGCGCAACTCATAGGCCTCCAGGGTGCGGATGTCAGGGTCGATGAGCCACAGCCACTGCACGCCCTGTTCGGCATAGCGGGGCATCTTTTCCGCCCGATCCAGGCGTTGGGTGGAAGGCGACAGAATCTCACAAATCCAGTCAGGCGCCATCTCGAACCAGGCCGTTTCCGGCAATTCCGGCATCCGTTCCCGGCGCCAGCCCGCCAGATCGGGTACCAGAACATCTGGCCCCAGATGAAGCTCCGGCTCATCCAGAATCCACCAGCCACCTGGCCCGCCACGTCCTTTGTCATAGGGGGCACCCACCTCAATCCCCAGGGAAGAAGCCGCCCGCGCATGTTTGGGTGCTGGCCGGGGACTGGCATGGAGTTGCCCACCGACGATTTCTGCTACCAAATTATCAGGCACCTGAAGCAGGTCTTCGTAGCTGACTTCGTTTTTTGCCGGTTCTGCCATTTGAAGTAGTCCCAACCCTTTTGGGCGATAAGTGGGTCAGTGAAAATTTCTGTTCAAGGCCATAGGGCGGAAAGAGGAAATTCGGTCGCATCAAAGGGAACCACCGACACCGGCTTGTCCTCGTCCAGCACTGTGAGCAGGGTCCAGCGTCCCTGGCGCAACTCATAGGCCTCCAGGGTGCGGATGTCAGGGTCGATGAGCCACAGCCACTGCACGCCCTGTTCGGCATAGCGGGGCATCTTTTCCGCCCGATCCAGGCGTTGGGTGGAAGGCGACAGAATCTCACAAATCCAGTCAGGCGCCATCTCGAACCAGGCCGTTTCCGGCAATTCCGGCATCCGTTCCCGGCGCCAGCCCGCCAGATCGGGCACCAGAACATCTGGCCCCAGATGAAGCTCCGGCTCATCCAGAATCCACCAGCCACCTGGCCCGCCACGTCCTTTGAAATAAGGACTGACCAGTTCGTCTCCCAACGATGAAGAGGCCCAGGCATGCTTGGGCGCCGGTCGTGGGCTGGCATGAAGCCGCCCTCCGACGATTTCCGCCACCAAGTTGTCAGACACCTGAAGCAGGTCTTCGTAGCTGGCTTCTTTTTCCTCCGGTTCTGCCATTGGAGTCGCTTGATACTTGAATCAATGCGTGAACAAAAAAGAGCATAGCACAACCTGCTGCAGGACAGACCAACCGGCGGAAAGCCATAGCCACTTCAATGCCGCCAGAATACGGGCGTGAGCAGCACCAACAGAGTAAATATTTCCAGTCGGCCAAGCAGCATGGCGAAACAAAGTATCCACTTGGCCGGGTCGTGCAGGCCCGCGTAGTTGGCCCCCACGTTGCCCAGGCCCGGTCCCAGATTGTTGATGCTCGCTGCCACAGAGGAAAAGGCCGTCATCAGGTCGATGCCCGTGGCCGCCAGCAGCAGGTACATGAGAGTGAAGCAGGCCACATACAGAGCAAAGAAGCCCCACACGGCCTCCACTACCCGCGGGGGAATGCTCTTGTCTCCCACGCGCACGGGAATCTGCGCATTGGGATGCACCAGGCGGGTGATCTCGCGCATCCCCTGCTTGATGAGCAACAGGAAACGAATCACCTTGATGCCACCCCCGGTGGAACCGGCGCAGCCCCCCACGAAACTGGAGAACAGCAGCAGGATGGCAATGAAGCCCGGCCAGTTGTGCCACTCGGCGGTGGTGAAGCCCGCCGTGGTGCCGATGGACACGGCCTGGAACAGGCCATGAACGAAGTTCTCGTGAAAGCTGCCGTGGGTGGCATGGTAGTGCAGACCTCCCGTGGTCACCACGATCACCAACACCATGAGCAGGGAATAGAAACGGAATTCCGAATCCTGCCAGTACACTTTCAGGTTCTTCTGCCGCACCACGGAGAAATGCAGGGCGAAGTTGATCCCGGCCAGGAACATGAACAGCACCCCCACCAGGTAGATGGCGGTATTGTCGAAATAGCCCATGCTGGCATCATGAGTGGAAAAGCCGCCAATGGCCACGGTAGAGAACGCGTGGGCCACCGCGTCGAATGGCGTCATGCCCGCCAGCCAGTAGCCCAGGGCGCAGGCCAGGGTCAGCCCCAGGTAGATATACCACAGGGCCTTGGCCGTCTCGGTGATGCGCGGAGTGAGCTTGGAATCCTTGATGGGGCCCGGCGTCTCCGCCCGATAGAGCTGCATGCCGCCGATGCCCAGCATGGGCAGCACCGCTACCGCCAGCACGATGATGCCCATGCCCCCCAGCCACTGGAGCTGCTGACGGTAGTAGAGGATCGACCGGGGCAGATGGTCCAGGCCCACGATGACCGTGGCCCCGGTGGTGGTCAGGCCGGAAACAGATTCGAAGAAGGCATCGGTGATGGACAGGCGGGGATGTTCCGCCAGGGCGAACGGCAGGGCCCCCGTTGCCGAGAGCACCGTCCAAAACATGACCACCACCAGAAAGCCGTCCCGCAGGCGCAGTTCCCGGTGCTGGCTGCGTACCGGCAGCCAGCTCAGCAGTCCCAGCACCAGGGTGATGGCAAAGGCTGCGGCAAAGGCAGGCCAGGCTTCATCCTCATAGCCGAGAGAAACCAGCAGGGGAGGCAGCATGGTGACACTGAACAGCATCAGCAGCAACCCCAGGATACGTTGCACGACGTTTAGATGCATGATCTGTCCCGTTCACAGCCCTCCGCGACTTGCAGGGAAAAATTGGGGGAGAAAGAGCTTCGCACCATGGCCGTCGAACCGGGGTCCGTGGATCCAGACTCAGAGAAAGGTTATGCTCACCTGGAACAGCTTCTCCACCTCGCCGATGCGGCGCTTGTCCACCAGGAACATGATGACATGATCCTCGGAGCGGACGATGGTGTCATGGTGGGCGATGATGACCTCCCCACCCCGCACGATGGCAGCGATACTGGCGCCCTTGGGCAGGTGAATGGCTCCCACGGCCCGATCCACCACCTTGGATGAATGCCGGTCGCCGTGAGCAATGGCCTCGATGGCCTCGGCGGCGCCCCGGCGCAGGGAATGCACCATGACCACGTCGCCCCGGCGCACATGGGTGAGCAGGGTGCCAATGGTGGCCTGCTGGGGGGAGATGGCCACGTCGATGCTGCCCGCCTCCACCAGATCCACGTAGGCCGTGCGATTGATCAGGGCCATGACATTACGCGCGCCCAGGCGCTTGGCCAGCATGGCGGAGAGGATGTTGGCTTCGTCATCATTGGTGATGGCGCAGAACACGTCCGTCTCCTCGATGTTTTCTTCCAGAAGCAGGTCTTCATCCGCCGCATTGCCCTGCAGGACGATGGTGTGGCGTAGCTGCTCCGCCACTGCCGCGGCCCGCTCGGGATTCTGCTCGATGATCTTCACCCGGTAGTCCTTTTCCAGGCGTCCCGCCAGGCGCCGGCCGATATTGCCACCGCCGGCGAAAATCAGCTTGCGGTGGGGCTTTTCCGCCCGGCGCAGCTCCTTCATCACGGCGGGAATGTTTTCCCTGGCGGCGATGAAAAACACTTCGTCGCCTTCCTCGATGACCGTGTCTCCCTCTGGATGAATGGCCTGACCTTCCCGGTAGATGGCTGCCACCCGGGCCTCGCCGCCATGCAAATGCTGGTTGAGTTCGCGCAGCTGATGCCCCACCAGGGGGCCGCCCTCGTAAGCGCGCACCGCCACCAGCTGCACCAGGCCGCCGGCGAAATCCAGCACCTGCAGAGCGCCGGGATACTTGAGCAAGCTCTGGATGTACTCGGTAACCAGCTGCTCCGGACTGATGAGCACGTCTATGGGCAGGCCACGCTGGCTGAACAGGGAAGGATACTTGTTGTACTCGGGGGCACGTACCCGGGCGATCTTGCGCGGGGTGCGGAACAGGGTCCAAGCCACCTGGCAGGCCACCATGTTGGTTTCGTCGTTGTTGGTCACGGCGATGATCATCTCCGCGTCCTCCGCCCCGGCCTGGGTGAGCACGTCGGGATGGGCTGCGTAGCCCTGAATGGTGCGCAGATCCAGCTTGTCCTGCAGGGACTGGAGCAACTGTGCGTCCTGGTCCACCACGGTGATGTCGTTGGCCTCGCTGGCCAGGTTGCCAGCCACGGAGGTACCCACCTGCCCGGCGCCAAGTATGATGATCTTCATCGGCGGTCCTTGATCTCTATGCCCACGCCCCGCAGCTTGCGATACAGGTGGGTGCGTTCCATGCCCACTTCCTGGGCCATCTTGCTCACGTTGCCGTCATGTTTGTCGAGCTGGTATTCCAGATAGACGCGCTCGAAATCCTCTCGGGCCTTGCGCAAGGGCTGGTCGAAAGAGATGCCCGGCAGGCTGGTCTGCACGGTTTCCTTCTTCAGGCCGCCCATGGCGGTTTCCACGTCATCCAGGGTGATCTCTTCCCCGGCGCCCAGGATCAGCACCCGCTGCACCAGGTTGCGCAATTCGAGGATGTTGCCATGCCAGTCGTAGTTGCGCAGCATGTTCTGGGCGCTGACGCTGAAGTGGCGGTAGGGCAGCTTTTCATGGGTGACGAAATAGTCCACGTAATAACTGAGCAGTTCCGGCACGTCTTCACGGTGCTCGCGCAGGGGCGGGATCTCCAGGGGCACCACGTTCAGATGATAGAACAGGTCTTCGCGAAAGTTGCCGGCATTCACTTCCGTCTGCAGGTCTTTCTGGGTGGCAGCGATGACGCGGATATCCACCTTCACCGGCTCGCTGCCCCCCACGCGCAGGAACTCACCGGTTTCAAAAGCGCCAGCCAGCTGAGCCTGGGCTTCCAGATCCATGTCCGCGATCTCGTCCAGGAACAGGGTGCCGCCATTGGCCTGCTCCAGACGGCCATAATGGATCTTGCCGTCCTGCTCGCTGCCAAAAAATTCCAGGGAGAAGTTGCCCTTGGCAGTGGCGCCCACGCTGACGTCGATGAAGGGCCGCTCCTTGCGGCTGCTCTGGGCGTGCAGGTAGCGGGCGAAGGTTTCGCGACCGCTGCCCGCCTCGCCGGAGATGAGCACCCAGGTGTCGTGCTGGGCGATGCGCTTGACCTGCTCGCGCAGGCGCTGCATCACCTGGCTGTGGCCCACGGGCTCGATGATGGGCCGGTAGGAACGGCGCAGGCCCACGTTTTCCATGACCAGGCGCTCGGTTTCCAGGGCACGTTCCACGGTGAGCAGCAGCTTGGCCAGGGACAGGGGTTTCTCCAGGAAATCATAGGCCCCCAGGCGGGTGGCCTCCACCGCCGTCTCCACAGTACCATGACCGGACATGATGATCACCGGACAGGGCAGGCCATCACCTTCCGACCATTCCTTGAGCAGGCTGATGCCGTCAATGTCCGGCATCCAGATATCCAGCAGAATGAGATCCGGGCGCCGCTCGCGCAGGGCGGCCCGTGCCGCCTCGCCATTCTCCGCCAGGCCCACGCCATAACCTTCGTCTTCCAGAATGTCCTTCACCGAATCCCGGATGTCGGGTTCGTCATCCACCACCAGGATGAAAGGTAAGTTCATTGCCGTCTACTCCTGCTCTGCAAGCGCCGCCTGGCTTGCCGGTATGCGCAGAATGAACCGGGCGCCGCCTTCCTCGCGGTTTTCCGCGCGTATGCTGCCTCCATGTTCCTCCACGATCTTCTTCACGATTGCCAAGCCCAGGCCGGTGCCCTTGGCCTTGCTGGTCACATAGGGTTCGAACAGGCCCTCGATGTCCTGCTCCTGGAAGCCGGTGCCATGGTCTTCCACCAGGATCTCGAGAAACAGCATGTCCTGCTCTCCCGGCCAGTAGGCGGAGGTGCTCACCCTCACCACTTCCCCCCTGTCCTCAGGCGTGGCCTCCTGGGCGTTCTTGATGAGATTATGCACTACCTGGCGGAATCTTACCGGATCGGCTTCTATCTGTATGCCCGGCGCACCGGGGTCAAAGGCCACCACATCACCATAGAGAGCCAGCACGTCGGCGAGGAAGTCATCCGCCACCAGGGGCTGGGCCTCCAGGCGAGAAGGCTTGGCATAGTCGGAAAAGGCGTTGACCATGGATTTCATGGCCTCCACCTGGTTGACGATGGTGCGCGTGGCGCTGTCCAGCACCTTGCTGTCTTCCTCGGAAAGCTTGTGCAGGTATTTGCGCCGCAGGCGTTCCGCGGACAGCTGGATGGGGGTGAGGGGATTCTTGATCTCATGGGCCAGACGCCGCGCCACTTCGCCCCAGGCTGCATCCCGCTGGGCCTTCACCAGGGTGGTGACGTCATCGAACACCACCACGCAGCCGATTTCCGTACTCTCCACCACTTTCAAACGGGTACAGCCGCAAATGAGAAACTGGCGCCCCCGGTGGCGATGCAGCACCAGTTCCTGGCGCCAGTCCTGACCTTCCGGGCCCATGCTGCAGGACAGCAGGGCCACGAAGGGTTCCAGCTCCGGATAGCTGGATGCAAGTTCCTTCAGGGGACGACCGATGAAGCGCCCCACGTCCGCACCCAGAATCTGCGTTGCAGCACGGTTGGCGGTACGCAGGTTACCGTCCACGTCCACCGCCATGACGCCCGTGGACAGGTGATGGAGCACGGCTTCCAGGTACTGCCGCTGGAACTCCAGTTTCTGCTTGCTCTGTTCCGCCACATCCCTGGCCTGGGCCAGGTGGCGGGTCATGGCATTGAAGGACGCCACCAGGAAGCCCAGCTCATCATGATAGCGGGGCACGGGAATCTGCCCGTCCAGCTCGCCCTCGGCAATGGCCCGGGTACCCTCGGCAATGGCCCGTATGGGCGCCACCATGCGCCGCGAGGTATAGAAGGCCGCCCAGATGGCGGCAAACACGCTCACCAGCAGCACCAGGGACAGGGCCAGAATGAAACTGAATTTGATGGATTCACGCATATAGGCCCGCTGCCGGTAGGCAGCATAGGCGGACTGCACGTTCTCGCTCAGCTCGGTAATGCGTTCCGAAGTGGGGAAGATGGCCTGGAGAATCAGCCCCCGGGACAGGTCTGCCACCAGCACCCGGATATGCAGTTCACCAGATTCTCCATAGGGCGTGAACTGCACGTAGTTCTTGCCGCTGACCACTTGCTGCAGGATCAGGGGGTCCGGCGCGCTAGGCACCAGCACATCGGGGTTGATGTTGCTGGAAGCCAGGATCTCGCCCTGGGGCGTGGCCAGGGCCACTTCGGTGGCGCCGGAACGGGCGCGCAGGTCACTCAGAGCCAGGGTCAGGGCTGTCTGGGAGCTGTCGTCTATGCTCTCCAGCATCTGCTCGGTAAGCCGCAGCAGCACCCGTTTGTTCATGTTCAGGGTGGCCTGGTTCAGCTCCAGGGCATCGGCCATGGCCGAGTCGATCTGCACGTCGAACCAGCTGTCTATGCCCTGCATGAGAAACTGCAGGGAGTAATAATAGACGATGCCCACCGGCGCCATGCCCAGCACCACGAACATGACCACCATGCGCGCCATGAGCCGCGCCCCGGCCGCATTGCGGCGGTAGTCGCGCAGCAGCCGCGCCAGGTTCACCGCCACCACCATGGACAGGGTGACCAGGCCCACGACGATGAACACCAGCAGGGGAATGAACCAGTGGCTCAGGCTCTCGGACTTGAGCACTGCACCGCTGAGAAAGTGCAGGGCGAACAGCAGGAGCAGCAACAGCAGGCCAACTGCCCAGGCCCCAAAGCGCCAGGTCTTCAGGGCTGCAGCCGCCATTCATATACCTTGCTGCTCAGATGCCAGCCGGGAAACAGGTAAGCCTTGGGCCGCAGGGGCAGGGGCAACTCACCGATGTCGTTGGACGTCTGTATGCTCACCCGGTAGAAACGCCCTTTCTCCAGCGCAGAGGAACGGATGATGCGTTCTCCCTTGAGATCGCCAAGAGCCAGCAGGGCCGCATCCCGGGTGGCAAAACGGCGCCGGGTGCCGGCATCCAGGTCCAGCACCTCGTATTCCCCGGCCAGGGGATGAAAACTGAGTTGACGGCGCACGCTCTTGCGTGCCAGGGCGCTGCGCCAGAAGGCAGCGTCCTCGGGTTCGATGACGATTTCCGTGACAAAGGTCAGGGGAACCCCGTTTTCCAGGGCCTCCAGCATGGTGTCAGTGAGAACATAGTGCTGCAGCAGGTCGAGAACGATCCAGCCGTCCTCCTCACCGATGGCCACGGCCTTGTAGGAGATGCCGGCCGCCTGGACGGACAGGGCGAAAAAGCTGCAGAACAGTAACAGCAGCAGGCGTGTCCGGGCCACGCTCACCTCAGTCACCCCGTTTTTCCAGCAATGCATAATAGAATCCATCTGTCTCCAGGGTATCCGGCAACAACTGCAAGCCATGAGACGTCATGATGCCCCTTTCGGATTGGAGCCCGACAGCACGGGCGTCCGGCTGTCTCTGCAAAAAACCTGCAATCTGCTCATCGTTTTCCCACGGCAGCAGGGAACAGGTCGCGTACAGCATTTTGCCACCTGGCCGCAACAATGACCACAGGGCATCCAGTATGCGCGCCTGGCGCTGCCGCAATTTCGCCACGTCATCCGGTCGGCGCAGCAGACGGATATCCGGATGGCGGCGTATCACTCCCGTGGCCGTGCAAGGCACGTCCGCCAGGATACGGTCATAGCTTGTCTCCGCCCAGCTGCTCTCGGGCCGAGAGGCATCCCCGGTGACCAGTTCCGGGCTGAACCCCAGCCGCGCCATGTTCTGCGCCACCCGTTCCAGGCGCCGTTCATCCAGATCCATGGCGGTGAGACGCAGATCCGGCGTATGCTCCAGAATATGCCCGGTCTTGCCGCCTGGCGCGGCACAGGCGTCCAGCACCCGCATGCCCGGCCGGGCATCCAGCAGGAAGGCGGCCATTTGGGCGCCCGCATCCTGCACGGACACCAGCCCCCGGGAAAAACCTGGCAGCCTTTCCACGGAAACCGCCTCGTCCAGTATCAGGGCGGACGGAACGGCCTTTACCGGTCGCGCCGTCAACCCCGCCTCTTTCAGCAGGCCTGCATATTCTGACAGGCTGTTGCGCCCCAGGTTCACCCGCAGGCCCAAAGGCGGGCGCAGGGAGAGCCCCCGGTATATTCCTTGCGCGTGCTCCGGCCAGGCCTGCTCCAGGGCATCCAGCAGCCAGCCGGGCAGCTGGTGGCGCAGCTGGGGCGATGCTGTTTTTTCGAGTCTGGACAACAGGGATTCCTGCTCCCGCTGAAACCGCCGCAACACACCGTTCACCAGGGCGACCGCCCATTTCTTGCGCAGCAGACGCGCCGCGCCGGCCGTTTCGCCGATGGCAGCATGGGGTGGAATACGGGTATGCAGCAGTTGGTAGAAGCCGCCAAGCAGCAGGGCATGAACATCCCTGTCCTTTGCCTTCAGGGGCTGGCGCAGCAACATGGCCGCCAAGGCATCCAAGCGGAAGTACTCGCGGCAGACGCCGTAGGCCAGTTCCGCGAGCAGGGGCCGGTCACGCCCTGCAACCCTCTCCTGGCCCTGCTGCAAGACATCGGTGAGGGACCGCCCCTCGAGCACGGCCCGGATGACCAGCGCCAGCTGAGCACGCAACAGGGCGCCCCTGTCTGCCTGGCTGCGCCCTGCTGCATTCTGCGGGGGCTGGCGCCGTTCAGCCAAGCAGTATCCCCTGGATGGAATGGGCGTTGATGAAATCCCGGGCATCCATGGCGCGCTTGCCCGGCATCTGCAGGCGGGTGACCCGCAACAGGCCGTCGGCGGTAGAAATGTCTATGCCGTCCCGGGTGGCGGACATGACTGTGCCCGGTTCCGCCGTCATTCCCTCGATGGCCCGCGCTTCCCAGATGCGCAGGTTGGCATTCTCGTAACGGGTATAGGCGACGGGCCAGGGATTGAAGGCGCGCACCTGACGCTCGAGGACGAGGGCAGGCTGATGCCAGTCTATGCGCGCTTCTTTCTTGTCCAGCTTGGCAGCATAGGTGGCCTGGCTGTCATCCTGAGGCCGAGGTTGCAGGCTGCCATCGGCAATGCCCGGCAGGGCTTCCATCAGGGCGTCCGCGCCAAGGAGGGAAAGCCTGTCATGCAGGCTGCCACCGGTTTCGTCCGGCGCCAGTTCCACTGCTTTCATCAGGTACACCGGCCCGGTGTCCAGTCCTTCGTCCATGCGCATGATGCTCACGCCGCTCTGGGCATCCCCGGCCTGTATGGCCCGCTGTATGGGCGCGGCGCCACGCCAGCGGGGCAGCAGGGAGGCATGGATATTGACGCAGCCCAGGCGGGGAATCTCCAGCACTTCAGCGGGCAGCAGTAGCCCGTAAGCCACCACCACCATCAGGTCGGGGTTCAGGGCGCGCAGCTGCTCCACCTCGGCAGCGTCCTTCAGGCTGGCGGGCTGATGCACGGGAATGCCGGCATCCAGGGCGGCCGCCTTGACCGGGCCGGCCACCAGTTTACGGCCGCGGCCCGCGGGGCGGTCCGGCTGGGTATAAACGGCCGTCACCTGGTGCGCAGAGCCCAGCAGAGCCTCGAGCGGCGGCACGGAAAAATCGGGGGTGCCCGCAAAAACGATACGCAGGGAATCACTCATCAGATGGCTTTTCTCGCCTGTTTCTTTTCGGCGCTGGCGCGGGTCCTGGCTTCCTTTTCCAGCTTCTTGCGGATACGTTCCCGCTTGAGGCGGGACAGATAGTCCACGAACAGCTTGCCATGGAGATGGTCGATCTCGTGCTGTACGCAGACGGCCAGCAGACCATCCAGATCCCGGGTGAATTCCCGGCCTTCCAGGTCCATGGCCCTGAGCTTCACCTTCTCGGCGCGTTTCACCGTATCGTAGAAGCCCGGCACGGAAAGACAGCCCTCCTCCATTTCTTCTTCCCCCTCGGCTTCGAGTATCTCGGGATTGATGAGCACCAGGGGATCATCCCTGTCCTCGGAAATATCGATGACGACGACCTGAAGGGCCACCCCGACCTGGATCGCCGCAAGACCGATGCCCGGCGCGTCATACATGGTTTCCAGCATGTCTGCGGCCAGCTTGCGGACGTTTTCATCCACTTCGGACACGGGTTTTGCGCGATTTCTGAGACGCGGGTCAGGAAATTTAAGAATATCCAGTATCGCCATGATTACAAATAAGTTCTATAGTAGTAAAGGAATCTGTCTGTTATGTGGCAGCTGTTGCTGACATGCTGGCCATCCGAGGGGGTCGGAGCATTCAGGACTGCCAGGCGGCAAACTACCTGCTTCGGGAACGCCGCACCGGCAGCCAACCTGAATCTGCGAGAGTATCCTGCATACCACCTTCGAATATTATGGCATAAAGATGGATAAGGCATTTGACGATAGCGTGGTTTTTCGGGAAGAATGCCGGAAACGACAAAGCAACATGCACATCAAGGAATCTCTGAATCGAGACGGGACGAGGTAGATGCGAGTTCATGACTTGATCCGGGGATTCCCCAAACAAGGGAAGCCCGAATGAAAAGAATCAGCCGTTTTTTTCTTGCCGCCATATTTGTTTCAGGAATCTGCGGTATCAGTCTGGCAGCAGACGACCTGGTAAAGCCTGACCATCCACAACACTACGTGGTGAAAAAAGGCGATACCCTGTGGGACATTGCGGGCATGTACCTGTACAAGCCCTGGCTGTGGCCTGAAATCTGGCATGTCAACCCCCAGATCAAGAACCCTCATCTGATCTACCCCGGCGATGAGCTGGAGATGGTCTACATCAATGGCAAACCGCAGCTGCGGGTGGCCAATCGCGGCCGGGTCAAACTCTCCCCGCGTATTCGCCGCAACAAGCTGGCTGCCGCCATTCCAGCCATTCCCATCGACGCCATCGCCCCCTTCCTGACCCGCCCTCTGGTGGTAGGGAAGGATGAGCTGGATCACAAACCCTACCTGGTGGCCTTTGCCGACGAGCATATTGCCGCAGGCGCGGGCCAGAAGATCTATGTACGGGAGATTCCCAACTGGGAACACAAGAAATTCGACATCCTGCGCGCAGGCCCTGCCTACAAGGATGGCGACACCGGTGAAATACTGGGATACGAAGCCCTGCTCACCGGCATTGGCACGCTCAAGCGCGTCGGTGATCCTGCCACCGTGTATCTCGATGCCACCATGAGAGAAGTCCTGGTGGGCGACCGGCTGGTTCCCGCGACGGAAGGCGTGTTGGCCACGGATTTTCAGCCTCACGCACCTGCCGGGGAAGTCAATGGCAACATCATCGCCATGGTCGAGGGCCT
This sequence comes from Sedimenticola sp., assembly GCA_027026755.1. Lineage (GTDB taxonomy): Bacteria > Pseudomonadota > Gammaproteobacteria > Chromatiales > Chromatiaceae > Thiolapillus. Next base: position 38,186 of record JALVNE010000004.1, read on the forward strand.
CAAGGAAATCGGCCAGTACAGCATCGTGGTGCTGGACCGGGGACTGCGCGACGGTGTGGATCCTGGCACCGTGTTCCAGGTGAACAACCGGGGTGAAACCATACCGGACAATGTGGCCCGCAAGGCCCGGAGCCTGGTTGCCGACGTCGCCGAATACACCTACGACGATACCCTCACCCACACGGTGGAAGGGAATGGCTGGGAAGAAAAACCCCGTTGGGAGACGGTCACCCTGCCGGACGAGCCCGCCGGACTGTTGATGGTGTTCCGCAGCTTCGACCGGGTCAGTTACGGCGTGGTGCTGCATGCCAAGCGGGCCATGCATGTAGGGGATCGCATCGTCAATCCCTGATGCGACAAGATTTACTTGCCTGGCTGGCCCTGATGCGGCTGCCAGGCATCGGACCGGCCACCATCAACCCCTTGCTGCGCAAGGGGTTTTCTGTTGAAGAACTGTTGCGTGACCCGCCCGCGCAGCTTCCCGAAAGAGCCCGCCAGGCCCTGCGCGAACCCGACTGGAATCAGGCCGAGCATGATCTCCGCTGGCTGGAACAGGAACATCACCATTTCCTGCCTCTCAGCTCGTCCCGTTATCCTTCCCGACTGGCGGAACTCGCCGACGCCCCCACGGGTCTTTACATCCATGGCGATCTGGAGGCACTGGATGCTCCCCAGATCGCCATGGTGGGAAGTAGGAACCCCAGCCGGGGCGGCATCCAGACAGCGGAAGATTTTGCCCGGCATTTTGCCCGCAGCGGCATCACCGTCACCTCCGGCCTGGCCATGGGCATAGACACCGCCAGTCACCGTGGCGCCTTGAATGGTTCGGGGCCGACCATCGCCGTCATGGCCACCGGCCTGGACAGGGTGTACCCGGCCAGCAACCGGGATCTGGCCCACGAGATCGCAGCCCATGGCGCCCTGGTGTCGGAGTTTCCCCCGGGCACCAGCCCCAGGCGCGGGCATTTCCCCCGGCGCAACCGCATCATCAGCGGCCTGTCCCTGGGCGTGCTGGTGGTGGAAGCCGCCCTCAGGAGCGGCTCCCTGATCACCGCCCGTCTGGCAGGAGAACAGGGCCGGGAAGTCTTCGCCATTCCCGGTTCCATTCACAACCCCCTGGCCCGGGGCTGTCACCAACTGATCCGTGAAGGCGCAAAGCTGGTGGAAACCGCGGCAGACGTACTGGAGGAACTGGCCAGCAAACTGCAGCCTTATCTGCTGGAACCCCGGGACACCGAAGCGGAGGGAACGTCCACCCTGGCCGGGCAGTCCGACCACGAGTACCAGGAACTGATGGATGCCATGGGCTACGACCCGGTTTCCACGGATACCCTGGTGGAAAGAACCGGCTTTGCCCCCGAAACTGTCTCCTCCATGTTACTATTGTTGGAAATGGAAGGTCGCGTATCGTCCGAACCCGGTGGTCTGTTCGTTCTGATCAGGACCTGAAACCCGTCACATCACTCCGGAAACATTGCCGTGAACGAAAATCTCATCGATGTTCTCATCTTCATCTACGAGAATTACATGGATGCCGAAAATCAGCCCCAGGACCAGATACTGCTGGAAGAGGAGCTGTTCAGGGCCGGCTTCGAGAAGGAAGAGATCAAGAAAGCCTTCGACTGGCTGGACGAACTGGCCTGGCGCCAGGGTTCCATCACCGACGCGGCCTCCAGCACCCGCCAGTCCTCGCGCATCTTCACCTTCCATGAACAGCAGCGCATCGACCTGGAAACCCGTGGCATGCTGCTCTACCTGGAGCAGGCAGGCATCCTCGACCCCGTGAGCCGGGAACTGGTCATCGAACGCGCCATGGCCCTGGACACCCAGGATTTGACTGCCGATGACGTGAAGTGGATCGTACTGCTGGTACTGCTCAACCAGCCCGGACAGGAAAGCGCCTTTGCCCTCATGGAAGAACTGATATACAACGGCAATCCGGAAATACTGCACTGAGCCGGGCAGCCCCGATGAATACTCGACCACGCCCGCAGCCGCGGGCGTTTACACATGGACAAACATGAACCTGGTAATCGTTGAATCACCCGCCAAGGCCAAGACCATCAAGAAATATCTTGGCAAGGACTTCGAAGTGCTGGCCTCCTACGGCCATGTGCGCGACCTGGTACCCAAGGAAGGCGCCGTGGACCCGGAACACGACTTCCAGATGAAGTACCAGCCCATAGAGCGCAACGACAAGCACGTCAAGGCCATCTCCAGCAAGCTGAAGAACGCCGACGCCCTGTACCTGGCCACTGACCCGGACCGCGAAGGCGAGGCCATTTCCTGGCATTTGTACGAGCTGCTGAAGAACCGCAAGCACCTCAAGGGCAAGCCCGTACACCGGGTGGTATTCAACGAAATCACCAAGAAGGCCGTGCAGGACGCCATTGCCCATCCCCGGGAGCTGTCCATGGACCTGGTGAACGCCCAGCAGGCGCGCCGCGCCCTGGACTATCTGGTGGGCTTCAACCTCTCACCCCTGCTGTGGAAGAAGATCCGCCGCGGCCTGTCCGCCGGCCGGGTGCAAAGCCCCGCCCTGCGCATGATCGTCGAGCGCGAGGAGGAGATCGAAGCCTTCAAGAGCCAGGAATACTGGACCGTGGAAGCCGACCTGAAAAAGGAAGGCGCCGAATTCAAGGCCAAGCTCATCCAGTACGGCGGGGACAAGGTGGAGCAGTTCACCATCACCGAGGAGAAGCAGGCCCGGGAAGTCGAGAAGACCCTGCTGGAAAAGGCCGGCGGCAAGCTGGACGTGGTCAAGGTCACCAAGAAACAGCGCCGGCGCAATCCGGCCGCGCCTTTCACCACCTCCACCCTGCAGCAGGAAGCCGCGCGCAAGCTGGGCTTCACCACCAACCGCACCATGCGCGTGGCCCAGCAGCTCTATGAAGGCGTGGACATCGGCAACGGCGCCGTGGGCCTCATCACCTACATGCGTACCGATTCCGTAACTCTGGCCAATGAGGCCGTGGACGAGATCCGCGCCTATATCGGCGAAACATACGGCAAGGATCAGCTGCCGGACAAACCCCGGGTATTCAAGACCAAGTCCAAGAACGCCCAGGAAGCCCATGAGGCCATCCGCCCGACCTCCATCCTGTACCACCCCAAGGATATCGCCAAACACCTGAGCAAGGAGCAGGCCAAGCTCTATGAACTCATCTGGAAGCGCACCCTGGCCAGTCAGATGGTGCATGCCACCCTGCACACCGTGGCTGCCGATCTGGCCGCTGGTGAAGGCAACATCTTCCGCGCCAACGGCTCCACCATCGTCAATCCGGGCTTCATGGCCGTGTACCAGGAAGGCCAGGACGACAAAAAGCCCAAGGACAGCGACGAAAAAATGCTGCCCCCCCTCAAGGAAGGCGAACAGGTGGACCTGCTGGCCATCCGCCCGGAACAGCACTTCACCGAGCCGCCACCGCGCTACAGCGAGGCCAGCCTGGTCAAGGCCCTGGAAGAACACGGCATCGGCCGGCCCTCCACCTATGCCAGCATCATCTCCACCCTGCAAGACCGCGACTACGTGGAGCTGGAGAAAAAGCGCTTCCATCCCACGGACGTGGGCCGGGTGGTGAACAAGTTCCTCACCAACTATTTCACCCAGTACGTGGACTACGACTTCACCGCCAAGCTGGAAGACGAGCTGGATGCCGTGGCCCGGGGCGAGGAAGACTGGATTCCCCTGCTGAAAAAGTTCTGGAAACCCTTCAAGGACCGCATAGACCACACCCAGGAGAACGTGCAGCGTTCCGACGTCACCCAGGAGAAGATGGACGAGAAATGCCCCAAATGCGACAGCCCATTGTCCATACGCCTGGGCCGCCACGGGCGCTTCATCGGCTGCACCAACTACCCGGACTGCGACTACACGCGCGACCTGAACGCCGACAGGGCCGAGGCGGAACAGCCCCAGGAAGTGGGTCGGGACTGCCCCGAATGCGGCTCCCCGCTGATCTTCAAACGCGGCCGCTACGGCAAGTTCATCGGCTGCTCGGGCTATCCCAAGTGCCGTTACATCGAGCCCCTGGAAAAACCCAAAGACACGGGCGTGCCCTGCCCCAAATGCAACAAGGGCAGCCTCATGCAGCGGAAGTCGCGCCGGGGCAAGATCTTCTACTCCTGCTCCACCTATCCCAAATGCGACTACGCCATCTGGAACCAGCCGGTGAACGAGCCCTGCCCCAAATGCGGCTGGCCCGTGCTCACCATCAAGACCACCAAGCGGCGCGGCACGGAAAAGGTCTGCCCCCAACCCAACTGTGATTATGCCGAGCCTTACGAAGAGCAGGAGGCGGCGGCAGACTGATGGCCAGCCCTTTTCAGCTGCGCCTGGCCGCCGACACCCTGCGTAAAGGCGGCGTCCTGGCCTGGCCCACGGAAGCCATCTGGGGCATAGGCTGCGATCCTTTGAACCCTCATGCCGTGCAACGCCTGCTGGATATCAAGCAGCGCTCCCCGTCCAGGGGGCTGATTCTGATGGCGGCAGACTACGCCCAGATTCTGCCTTTCATCCGCCCCCTGCCCCCTGAGCGCATGCAGGCCGTGCTGGACAGCTGGCCCGGGCCCCACACCTGGCTGCTGCCCGCCAGCCCACAAACCCCTGGCTGGATCACCGGCGGCTCTGAGCTGGTAGCCGTGCGGGTCACGGCCCATGCGCTGAGCCGGGATCTGTGCCGCGCCTTCGGCGGCGCGCTGGTGTCCACCAGCGCCAATCGCAGTGGCCGTCCGCCGGCCCGCAGCGCCCTGGAAGTGCGGCTGCGCTGCCCGGGAACCCATGGCCTGCTGCACGGCCCCACCGGCAGGCTGGACGCGCCCACTCCCATCAAGAACGCCCTCACTGGCGAGGTGATACGCCCATGAAAGACCAACCAGACATCCAGGCCGTAAAGGACTACCTGCTGCGGCTGCAGGACACTATCTGCTCAGGCCTTGCCGGCCTGGACGGCAAGGCCTTCAGCGAAGACAGCTGGGAGCGGGAGCAGGGAGGCGGGGGACGTTCTCGGGTGCTGGAAGAAGGTGCCGTGTTCGAAAAGGCCGGGGTCAACTTCTCCCATGTCCACGGCGACCGGCTGCCCGCTTCCGCCACCGCGGCCCGCCCGGAGCTGGCCGGGCGCAGCTTCGAGGCCCTGGGCGTCTCCCTGGTCATTCATCCGCGCAATCCCTATGTGCCAACATCTCATGCCAATGTGCGTTTCTTCATGGCGGAAAAACCCGGAGAGCCCCCGGTGTGGTGGTTTGGCGGAGGCTATGACCTGACCCCCTATTACGGCTTCGAGGAAGACTGCGTGCACTGGCATAGCGTTGCCCGGGACGCCTGCCGTCCTTTCGGCGAGGATGTCTATCCCCGCTACAAGAAATGGTGTGACGAGTATTTCTTCCTCAAGCACCGCAACGAACCCCGGGGTATAGGTGGCCTGTTCTTCGACGACCTGAATCAATGGGGCTTCGACCAGTCTTTCGCCTTCATGCAGGCCGTGGGCGACAGTTACCTGGAGGCCTACCTGCCCATCGTGGAAAAACGCCTGGACACCCCTTACGGCGAAAGGGAACGGGACTTCCAGCTCTACCGCCGGGGACGCTATGTGGAATTCAACCTGGTCTATGACCGCGGCACCCTGTTCGGCCTGCAGTCCGGCGGGCGCACGGAATCCATCCTCATGTCCCTGCCTCCTCTGGTGAAATGGCGCTATGACTGGCGGCCCGAGCCGGGCTCGGCAGAAGCGGCGCTGTACGAGGTGTTCCTGAAGCCCAGGGATTGGGTCTGAGCGCGAGGGTGGGAAGGGGTCGGAGTCAAATCACCCGCAGGAGTGGATATTACACAACGCCATCCTGATTTGACTCCGACCCCGCGGCTGCGACCCTGGGGACATTGGGTGTCGGGCTGAAGCCCGACCTACCGTTGATGCAGGATGAAACGCCAGGGGCGCTGTTGGTCTTTGTTGCTTGCATAGCCGATACCCACCCGGGGGCCGGCGCTGACGTGGGCGTCGTCCACGGGCGGCGCGTCTTCCAGCCACAGATCGGCACCATCCACCGGCAGACCGTTGAATGATCTGTCGATGGCCAGGGCCTGGCAGAGCTTGCCCGGCCCGTTACACAGCTGCTTTTCCGCCACCCCGCCACGCAGAGCCACCATCTGTTCCACCCCGAGAACGGGACGCAGGGCCCGCACCAGCACTGCCTGGGGATGACCTTCCTCGCCGGTAACGATATTGAGCATGTGATACATGCCGTATATCAGGTACACATAGTAATGCCCGGCAGAACCATACATGACCTGGGTGCGGGGCGTGCAGCCACGGGAGGCATGGCAGGCCGTATCGTCCTCTCCCAGGTAGGCCTCGGTTTCGACGATGATGCCGCCCAAAACCTGGCCCTGGTGGCGGCGCAGCAGCTTCTTGCCCAGCATGTCCCGGGCCAGGGTGACGGCATCCCGGGCAAAGAACTCCCGGGTCAGCACATGGCTCATGTTTCCACAACCACCCAGCCGTCACTGACCCAGGCGGGAACGGCCTGCAGGCTGTCTCCGGCGCAGGGGCCGCGCACGCAATAGCCATCCTCGGGACGAAACAGAGCGCCGTGAGTGGCGCATTGGAGAAACTTGTTCTCCATGTCGAAAAACCGGTCCGGTTGCCACTCCAGATTGACACCCGTGTGAGGACAACGATTGAGGTACACATGAATATCCTTGCCCTGGCGCACCACGATAAGAGAAATCTCTTGTCCCCGGGAAGCGCTCATGCGGTAGCCCCGGGCTTGCTTTTCCTCCAGTTCATCGAGGGCGCAGAGCCGCTGTTTCCTCATATCACCAGGCCTTCCCTGCCGCACTTGGCGGAGGCCAATTTCACCGCCTGGGTGAGCACATCCTGGAGGGGAAGTCCCTGCAACAGGCCATGGATGACCCCGGCATTGAACACATCGCCCGCGCCCAGGCTGTCCACCACCTCTACCGCGGGAGCCCGGGCATGAAGGATCTCTCCGTCGGTACAACGGCACCAAGCGCCCTGGGCGCCCCAGGCCAGAAAGGCAGGTCCCGTTCCGATTCCCTCGCGCAGAAAGCGCTCCGGCGAGTCGAATCCCTGCGCCAGCACCCAGGCCCGCGAGAACAGCAACAGGTCGGGCAGGGCGAACAGGGCTTCGATTCCCTGCCGGGGCTTCTCCACTTCCAGGGAACAGGGGATGCCCAGCCGCCTGGTCTTTTCCAGCATCAGCTTCAGCTCCGCCAGGTTGCGCCCCTCGAAATGAATCCAGTCGAAACCCTGAAGTTCCATCTCATCGAAATCCGGGAACCCGTACTCGGGCAGATCCCGATAATGGACGATGGTGCGGCTGCCGCTGTCCGCGCTCAGGGTGATGTAGGAAGTGGGAAGCTTGCCCGCCGGGGGGCGCGCCACCGCCGAGACATCGACGTCATGCAGGGCCAGGTCCGCCAGCACCAGGTCGCTGTCCGCCTCTACGGGAAGCACGCCCGCCCAGGCGGTGGAATGGCCAAGTTGGCTGAGTATCACCAGGGTGTTGGTGGCATTCCCGCCCCGGGAACGGCGCTGGGAAAGGGCGCGGACCTCCGCATCTTCCCGGGGGTAGGACGGCACCCTGTTGACGATATCCAGGGTGGCGATGCCGACAGCCAGAATGCGTGGCACGAAATGCGGCTTCCCTCTATCCGCCAAGGACGCCGAGCAGCAAGGCGATCACCCCTTCCCTGCCATTGCCGCGGGCCATGATCTCCAGCGCCAGTACCGCGCCGGCGCCACCGAGGATGACCCCCAGCAATATACCCCGAATGAAAGGCGCCCGGGTAACGGCGTCGATGCCCACGACACCCTGACGGCGGTGCATGCGCTCATCACGCAGATCCGTGACCTTGGCGTCCTCCACGCCTTCCTGTATGGAGTACAGGGTGTTTTCCAGTTGCCGGCGGGCATTCTCCGCTTCCTGGCGCAGGTATTCGGCTTCTTCTGCTTCCACCACGGCCTTGTCCAGTTCCTGGCGCAGGCGGTCGATTTCGGTATTGGCGTCTTCCAGCTGATCCTCGAGAAACTGCTGGGCCTCTTCCATGGCCTTCAGCCCTTTCTCCCTCTCCTGCAGGGATTCGAGGTACTCATCCATCTCCTGGCGGGCAGATTCCTGGGATACGGGATCCAGCCGGGTTTCATCCAGTCCGCGGTGAATATCTTTGCTAGTGCTAAGGTCGTCCACAAATCCTCTCCATCTCCACCGATTGCTCAGCTTCCGCTTCCCAGCAAAGCCTTCTTGAGACTGCCGGTCACGGGCTCTCTCCCTATCCAGACACTCAACAGGGCCCTGGCAAAATCCGCGCCGGGGATCACCCCTTGCTCCACACCCTTGACGACCACCCTGACACCCTCTCCGGGCAGGTAGTCCAGCAAAACGGTATCGCCCTTGCTCAGAGTGACAAACATGTTCTTGAACTGCTGCAGGCGCTCTCGCAGGGACGGAAGTTGCCCAGGGGCGACATTGGCCTCGAAGCCTTCATCCCACCCTTTGTCCAGCTTTTTCTTGTCCACCTTGGAATACAGAAAATCCATGCTCATGCGCCATGGCTGATCGGCCGCCAGAATCGAAGGGGCATCCTTGCTCTTTGCCGGCAGGTACAAGGCGGCGACATAGATATCGAAGAAGAACTTTTCCCGGACACCGGCACCGTTGAGAACCAGTTCCCGGCCTTCCAGGGAAATCGTCTCCGGCAGGTTCACGCCCTCCACGGTCCTTGCGACTGCCACCGCAGACATCAGCCCCATACCCAACAAGATCAGCCAACGCATACTGTCCCTCCTCCCGGGAACAAGAATCGGTCATGAGGAAAATCCTGCCTTTCCCGCATCATGGGCCATTTATGCACCAATACGAGGGTAAATTCAAGCAGTTAACCCACGACGGCGGTCGCCGGGACGCTTCCCCGTTCAGGTTTCCAGCCAAAAGGTTACCGGCCCGTCATTGGTCAGGGAAACCTGCATATCCGCCCCGAACCGCCCCGCCGCGACAGGGGAATGCTGCTCCCTGGCCCGTTGCAGCAGGTGATGGAACAGGCGGCGTCCCTCTTCAGGAGGCGCCGCCGTGGAAAAGCCCGGGCGCGTTCCCTTGCGGGTGTCTGCCGGCAGGGTGAACTGGGGCACCAGCAGCAGGCCACCCTCCACGTCCACCAGGCTGCGGTTCATGCGTCCCTCCCCGTCGGGAAACACCCGGTATCCCAGCAGCCGTTGCAGCAGGCGCTCGGCCCGCGCCTCGTCATCGCCTTTCTGCACCCCCACCAGCACCAGCAGGCCGGGGCCGATTTCCCCGATGAGTTCATCATCGACCCGCACGGCGGCCTGGCTCACCCGTTGCAGCAGGCCAATCATGACAGGCGCTCGGCAAACCTGTCCGTGGCATCGACCAGGGCAGCCCGGGTGGCCGGCTCTGCCGCGGAATGGCCGGCATCGGGAATGATGTGCAGCTCGCTCTGAGGCCAGTGCCGGTGAAGCTCCCAGGCGTTTTCCAGGGGGCAGATGACGTCGTAACGCCCATGGACGATGATGCCGGGAATGCCGGCCAGCTTTCCTGCTTCGTCCAACAGCTGATTGGGCAGGAGGAAAGCATTGTTCACGAAATAGTGGCACTCGATACGCGCCATGGCCAGGGCCACATGGGGCTGGGCAAAGTGCTGCTCCACGGCTTCGTCCTGCAGCAGGGTGGCGGTGCGGCCTTCCCATACGGACCAGGCCTTGGCCGCCGCCATGCGCCGCAGTTCATCCTGGCCGGTGAGCAGCTCGTAGTAAGCGCTCACCATGTTCCCCCGTTTCTCCCTGGCCACCGGCGCCTGGAAATCTGCCCAGAAATCCGGGAACAGGCGGCTGGCGCCCTCCTGGTAGAACCACTGTATCTCCCGCGGTCGGCACAGGAAGACGCCCCGCAGAATCAGGCCGCTGACTCTTTCCGGATAGCTTTGGGCATAGGCCAGAGCCAGGGTCGAGCCCCAGGAGCCGCCGAACAACAGCCATTTGTCCAGTCCCAGGGTCTGGCGCAGCTTCTCCATGTCTTCCACCAGGTGCCAGGTGGTGTTGTCCTGGAGGCTGGCATGGGGCGTGGAACGGCCGCTGCCGCGCTGGTCGAAAAGGATGATGTGGTAACGCTCAGGATCGAAGAAGCGCCGATGATAGGGTTCGCATCCCGCACCTGGGCCGCCATGCAGAAAAAGCACCGGAATGCCCTTGCGTCTGCCACATTCCTCCACATACAGGCTGTGTACATCATCCACCTGCAGACGCCAGTGATGGAAAGGCTCGATATCCGGGTACAGGTCCTTCAACGGCGGCCACCCAGCAAAGAGCCGAGAATGCCCCGCACCAGGCGGCGCCCCAGGGAACTGCTCACGGAACGAACCATACTCTTGGCCGCCGCTTCCCAGATGCTCTGGCGATTGGAGCGCCGTGCCGGTTTCTTTGCCTTCTTCGCCGCTTTCTCCTGCTCCTTGCGCGCTTTTTCCGCCGCTTCCACCCGGGCTTCCTCCCTGGCCCGCAGCTTCAGCATTTCATAGGCGGACTCCCGGTCGATCTTCTGCTCGTAGCGTCCCCGGATAGGGGAGCGGGCGCGAATCTCCTTGCGTTCCGCCGCAGTCAGGGGACCAATGCGCGATCCCGGCGGCCGGATCAGAATGCGCTGCACCGGGGTGGGCGCGCCCCGGCCATCGAGCACGGAAACCAGGGCCTCCCCCGTGCCCAGCTCGGTGATGGCCTTGACCGTATCCACCTCGGGATTCTCGCGGAAAGTCTCCGCCACCAGGCGCACGGCCTTCTTGTCTTTTGGCGTGAAGGCCCGCAGGGCATGCTGGATCTTGGTGCCCAGCTGCCCCAGAATCTCCGTGGGAACATCCAGGGGGCTCTGGGTGATGAAATACACCCCCACGCCCTTGGAACGGATCAGCCGCACCACCTGCTCGATCTTTTCGATGAGCGCCTTGGGCGCGCCATCGAACAGCAAGTGAGCCTCGTCGAAGAACAGCACCATCACCGGCTTTTCCGGATTGCCCACCTCCGGCAGCTGTTCGAACAGTTCCGCCAGCAGCCAGATGAGGAAGCTGGCATACACCCGGGGGGACTGGTGGATGAGCTTGGTCACATCCATGATGGAAACCACGCCCTTGCCGGAGAAATCCGTAATCATCAGGTCTTCCAGACGCAGGGCCGGCTCGCCGAACAGATGCTCGGCACCCTGCTCCTCCAGAATCAGCAGACGCCGCTGTATGGCGCCCACGCTGGCGGTGGATATGTTGCCGTATTCGGCCGAGAGTTCCTTGCGATGCTCCGCCATCCAGTTGAGCATGGCGCGCAAATCCTTGAGATCGAGCAGCAGCAGGCCATTGTCATCGGCGATGCTGAAAGCGGCATACATGACCCCGGTCTGGGTTTCGTTCAGCTCCAGGAGGCTGGACAGCAGCAAAGGCCCCATGTCGGAGATGGTGGTGCGCACGGGCTGGCCCAGCTTGCCGAACATGTCCCAGAAGATGACCGGATTGGGATGCAGGGTGAAATCCTCCATGCCGATGGTCTGCACCCGCTCGTCGATCTTGGGGTGCGGCTTGCCCGGCATGGCCATGCCGGAAAGATCCCCTTTCACGTCCGCCATGAACACCGGCACGCCGATATCGGAAAAACCCTCCGCCAGGATCTGCAAAGTCACTGTCTTGCCCGTGCCCGTGGCGCCGGCAATCATGCCGTGACGGTTGGCCTTGTCGGCGCGGAACATGACTTTTTTGCGGCCATTGCCGCCAATCAGGAATTCAATGCTCATAGGCTTGCTGCTCTGAAAGTATCGCAATCATTGATATCGCCAGTCTTCACGCCGATGCTGAACCAGCGCTGACGCTGCCTGGAGGTGCCATGGGTAAAACCATCCGGTCGCACCCGGCCCGTGGCCTGGCGCTGCAGCTTGTCGTCGCCAATGGCGCTGGCGGCGTTCAGGGCTTCTTCCAGGTCACCGGCTTCAAGAAACTTCCTGGCCCGCTGGGTGTGATTCACCCAGACCCCGGCCAGACAGTCCGCCTGCAGTTCCAGGCGCACGGAAGCCGAATCCGCTCCCTTGCTGCCACGGGGCACCTTTTTCGTGTAGCCCAGCAGGTTCTGGACATGATGACCCACCTCATGGGCAATGACATAGGCCTGGGCCAGATCTCCCGGCGCCTTGAAGCGGCGCTTCAGCTCGTCATAGAAAGCCAGGTCGATATAGACCTTGTGATCGCCGGGACAGTAGAAAGGCCCCATGGCCGTCTGGGCCATGCCGCAGGCGGACTGCACCCCGCCGGTGAATATCACCAGCTTGGGTTCCTCATAACGTTTGCCATACTTTTTGAACACCTGATTCCACACATCCTCGGTATCCGCCAGCACCACCTTGACGAAATCCACCTGCTCCTGCTCCTGTGGCGTGGGCTGGTAGTCCACCTGTCTGGTAGCGGTTGTGCCACCAAGCTGGCTGCCCATGTTCATCACCAGCCGGGGGTCCACCCCGAAATACATGGCAACCAAAGCCAGCAGAATCGTACCGATACCAATGCCGCCGGCCTTGCCCACCCGCATGCCCCTGCGGTCTTCCACGTTGCTGCTGCGACGGCGTCCTCGCCATTTCATATTCTGTAACCATCTCCTGGGAAAAGTGGATTCAAGGATAGTGGCAACGCGCCTTCCTTAGCAAGCCTGAGCGGACAAAACGCCCGCCCAATATGTCTGCATCATTGCTAGAATACGGCGCCAGGCATTGTTCGTTATCCTGAAGGAATCCCTCATGCATCCATTGGTATCCCAGCTTCGGCTCGCCCCGCAGTCCGGAGGGATCAGGCGCGCCGCGCCGGAACCGACGCCGGTGGGAAACTGACCAAGGGCCACAGTGAAAACACCCTCACGCACCGATATCCGCCGCGAATGCGGGAATACCTTCTACAACCGTGGCGCGTCCTACCAGCGCCATGGCGCTGTGCTGGAACTGCAGATCAAGCGCGAAACGGCGAATGAAATCTTTTTCCACGCCAGCACCCGGGGTTCCGGCACCCAGCCTTACCAGCAGGAAGTGGTCCTTCGTAACCATGGCAAGACCTGCGCAGTGGAAGGATTTTGCAGTTGCCCCGTGTACTACAACTGCAAGCATGTGGTGGCCGCCTGTCTGGAATTCATCGAACAAAAACAGCAGCTGTCCGGAACTACGGGTGCCGATGTATCACAATGGCTGCGCAACCTGGAAAACAGCGCCCTCGACCCGGCATCGGATGTCACTGAGGAGCCAGGTGAATTTCTGGCTTTCCTGCTCGTTCCCGGCGCCCGCCCCCTGGAATACGATGTAGAGTTCAAGTCGGTGCGCCGCCTCAAGCGGGGAGGCCTGGGTAAATCCCGAAACGTCTCAAACAATTCGCTGTCCGGTTATTACGGCAAACCCCGCTATTTCGTACCCGAAGATGATGAAATCATCAAGCTGGTCCGTATCAGCCAGGGCCATGCATGGAATCACACCCCCCTGCGCGGCGCGGCGGGCGCCCTGGCACTGAAAAGGATGGTGCGCAGCGGCCGCTGTTTCCTGCTTCAGGTCGATGAGGATCATCAGGCGCAATGGGACGAGAGCAAACGCCGGCTGCATCTGGAATGGCAGCCCCACCCTTCCGGGGCGCTGGAACTGAAACTGGGCGTGGAAGGCGGTGGCCAGATCGTCTTGACGGACCCGGTCGCTTTCATCGACACCGACACCAATACAGTGGGCTGGCTGGATACCTGCGGTTTCAATATCGAACAAATCCGGCAACTGCGCAAAGCCCCGCTGCTGGAAGAAGAACAGGCACGCCAGCTCAGCCGCGAACTGCTGCTCGAGCACCCCGGGCTGGCCCTGCCGCTGCCGGTTGAACTGCCGGTCACCCGCATCGAAGATGTGGCTCCGACGCCACAACTGATCTTGCATAAAGGCGACACGCCTTACGGCATCACCCAGTTGGCGGAACTGCGTTTCGACTACGACGGGCATAGCATCCTGCCGCTGCCGGTGGTGGAAACCAGTGTCAGCGAGAATGAGCAACAACTGATTCAGATACAGCGGGACCTGGAAGCCGAAAGCAAAGCGACGGACACGCTGGAATCACTGGGCTTCCGGTTTCTGGTCCTGGATGACAACCACCTGGCGGCCTTCGTGGCAGCCGATTCTCTGGTGGAAGCCGCGGGATTATGGAAAACCTTTCTGGATGAGGCCATGCCTGAACTGGAGGAACAGGGCTGGCAGATTCTGGTGGACGAATCCTTCAACATGGGCTTCCACGAAGCGGAAAGCTGGTGGGGCGAGCTGGATGAACAGGACAATGGCTGGTTCTCCATGAGCCTGGAAGTGGAGATCCAGGGCCAGCGGATGCCGCTGCTGCCCCTGCTCGGCCCGGTGATCGAGGCCTACGACCCCGGCGACCTCCCGGAAACCCTGCAAATCCCCCTGGGTAACAGCCAGTACCTCAGCGTGCCGGGTGAAAAAATTCGCCCCTGGCTGGAAACCATCATCGAACTGTTCGACAGCAAGCCCCAGGACAAACTGGAACTGTCCCGCTTCGACGCCGCCCTGCTGCCCGACATGGTCGAACAGGGCGACATGCACTGGCAGGGCGGCGATCAGTTGCGCGAACTGGGCAGGCGCCTGAAGAACTTCAAGGCCATCGAGTCCGTGCCGCCGCCAAAAGGCTTCACCGGCACCCTGCGGGATTACCAGAAAACCGGCTACGACTGGCTGCATTTCCTTGCCGACTACGGCCTGGCGGGCATCCTGGCCGATGACATGGGACTGGGCAAGACGGTGCAGACCCTGGCTTTTCTCGCCAGCCAGAAACAACAGGGCAAGCTGGAACAACCCGCCCTGATCATCGCCCCCACCAGCCTCATGAGCAACTGGCGGCGCGAGGCCCAGACCTTCACCCCGAACCTGAAGGTGCTGATACTGCAAGGGCCGGAGCGTCACCAACGCTTCGAGCACATCGAAAGTCACGACCTGATTCTCACCACTTACCCCCTGCTTCCCAGGGACAAGGACAAACTGCTGGCGCATCGCTACAGCTTCCTGATTCTGGACGAGGCCCAGGTGATAAAAAACCCCAAGGCCCAGGCCGCGCGCATCGTGCGCCAGATCGACGCCGGACAGCGCCTATCCCTCACCGGCACCCCCATGGAAAACCATCTAGGCGAACTCTGGGCCCAGTTCGACTTCCTCATGCCGGGCTTTCTCGGCGACCAGACCACCTTCAAGCGCCTCTACCGCACCCCCATTGAAAAACACGGCGACGAGGCGCGGCAGGCGCGGCTGCGGCGGCGCATCGCCCCCTTCATGCTGCGCCGGCGCAAGGACGAAGTGGAAAAGGACCTGCCCGCCAAAACCGAAATCATCCGCAGCGTGCCCCTGGGCGAATCCCAGGCCGCCCTGTACGAAACCATCCGCCTGAGCATGGAAAAGAAAGTGCGTGACGCCATTGCCAGCAAGGGCCTGGCGCGCAGCCATATCACCATACTGGACGCCCTGCTCAAACTGCGCCAGACCTGCTGCGACCCGCGCCTGCTCAAACTCGAGCAGGCCACCAAGGTCCGGGAATCAGCCAAGCTGGAGCTGCTCATGTCCCTGCTGCCGGAAATGCTGGACGAAGGCCGGCGCGTGCTGCTGTTCTCCCAGTTCACCACCATGCTCGGGCTGATTCAAAAAGAACTGGACAAGCGCAAGATTGCCTACAGCAAACTCACCGGCCAGACCCGCAAGCGTGACGCAGCCATCGAACGCTTCACCAGCGGCAAGGCGGATGTGTTCCTCATCAGCCTCAAGGCCGGCGGCATGGGGCTCAACCTCACCGCCGCCGACACGGTGATCTTCTACGACCCCTGGTGGAACCCCGCCGCCGAAGCCCAGGCCATGGACCGGGCGCACCGCATCGGCCAGGACAAGCCCGTGTTCGTGTACAAGCTGCTCACGGAAAACACCGTAGAAGAAAAAATCCTCGCCCTGCAGCAAAAGAAACAGGCCCTGGCCGATGGGCTTTACCGCAAGGGCGGCAAAAAAGAAGGCTTCCAGCTGAGCGACCAGGATCTGCAGGTGCTGTTCGAGCCATTGGCGTGATCCCAGGGGTCGGAGTCAAATCCCACCCAAGCCGCTACAGCGAACGGCATCAGACGGTTTCATGGCATCGAACGTCCCACCATCCTCCCCATTTGACTCCGACCCTGTCCGCACTAAAACTTATAATTGGCCGATATAGAAAGTTACGATAAGCCGACACGATAACTTGCAATTGGCCGATATAAAAAGTTACGATTGGTCGAAATGGCCAATCATTCTGAACTTCTTCCCCGGCTGGTAGCGCCATGCCTCGATGAGGCACTGGCCGATACACCTGTCGTTCTGATCCACGGTCCACGCCAGTGTGGCAAAACCACATTGGCACAGATGATGGGTAAGGCAAGGGGGTATGCGTATCTCAGCTTCGATGATGTGGCAGTGTATGCGGCGGCTCGACAAGACCCCGTGGGATTTGTCGGAGACCTACCGAAGCGCACCATTCTCGACGAGGTGCAGCGGATCCCTGAGCTGTTCACTGCCCTAAAGCGCGCTGTGGATCGCGACCGCGCACCAGGCCGTTTCCTTCTCACGGGTTCTGCCAATGTGTTGCTGGTACCAAAACTTGCCGATTCCCTGGCCGGGCGCATGGAGATATTGCGCCTGCATCCACTGGCCCAGGTGGAGCTGGCAAGCATCTCACCAACATTTTTGAACAGGCTGTTTAGAGCAGATTTCAAAATAAGCGACTGGCCCCGTCTTGGCGATGAACTGGTCGAACGGATCGTCGCCGGTGGTTATCCTGCGGCACTTGCCCGCAAGTCGCCACGCCGCAAGGCAGCCTGGTACCG
>JALVNE010000005.1 GCA_027026755.1 Sedimenticola sp.
TGGACCGTGGTCTGCCTTATACCTCCGGCCCCCAGTGGCTGGCGGAGCAGGTGCTTCAGGGACGCTGGGTGCTGGCGGTGGCGGGCACCCATGGCAAGACCACCACGGCTTCCATGCTGGCCTGGATCCTGGAGTACGCGGGCCTGTCTCCCGGTTTTCTCATCGGCGGCGTGCCGCGTAATTTCGGCCATTCGGCGCGCCTGGGGGAGACGCCCTTTTTCGTGGTGGAGGCGGACGAGTACGACACTGCTTTCTTCGACAAGCGCAGCAAGTTCGTGCACTACCTGCCCCGCAGCTGCGTGCTCAACAACCTGGAGTTCGACCACGCGGATATCTTCGATGACCTGGCCCAGATTCAGCGCCAGTTTCATCACCTGGTGCGCACCGTGCCCGGCAATGGCCTTATCATCGCGCCGGCGGATGACGCCAATTTGGCTCAGGTGCTGGACATGGGCTGCTGGACGCCGGTGGAACGCTTCTCTGCGTCGGTGACGGCGGACTGGCAAGTCGGGGACATGGCGCCTGACGGCAGCGCCTTCGAGGTGATCTGCGAGGGCGAACCCGTGGGCCGGGTGGAATGGCGGCTCAGTGGGGAACACAATGTGAACAACGCCCTGGCCGCCCTGGCCGCCGCCCGCCATGCCGGGGTGCCCGCCAGGCTGGGCATCGAAGCGCTGGCGCGGTTCGAAAACGTCAAGCGGCGCATGGAGCTGCGGGGGGAGGTGGATGGTATCCGGGTGTTCGATGACTTTGCCCATCATCCCACCGCCATTGCCAGCACCCTGGCGGGTTTGCGCAATCAGGTGGGGGATGGCCGCATCATCGCCGTGCTGGAGCCACGCTCCAACACCATGCGCATGGGCATCCATGCCGAAACCCTGCCGGCTTCCCTTGAGGCGGCGGATCTGGTGCTGCTGTTTGCTCCGCCTTCCCTGGACTGGGATGCGCAAACCGTCATGGCCCCTCTGGGTGGCAAATGCCGGGTGCTGCCGGCCACGGCAGCCATCATCGAGGCCCTGCGTGACGAGCTTCGCGCCGGGGACACGGTACTGGTGATGAGCAATGGCGGTTTCGAAGACCTGCACGAGCGCATCCTGGCCATGCTGGGAGACAGGTCATGAGCAGCCGGCCCATTGCCGTGGCTTTCACCGGTGCCTCGGGCATCGCCTATGGCCTGCGCCTGGTGGAATGCCTGCTGCACGCGGGCAGGGATGTGCAGTTGCTCTACTCCCAGGCGGCCCAGGTGGTGGCGCGCATGGAGCTGGGTCTGGAACTGCCATCCTCGGCGGAACACTGTGGCGAGCTGTTGCGCCAGCGTTTTGGCGTGGGGCCGGAGCGGCTGCAGGTGTTTGGCCGCCAGCAGTGGACCGCGCCGGTGGCCAGCGGCTCCAATCCGCCGGATGCCCTGGTGGTCTGCCCTTGCACCACCGGCACTCTGGCGTCCATCGCCCGGGGCATCAGCGACGATCTTATCGACCGGGCGGCGGATGTCATGCTCAAGGAGCGGCGCCAGCTGATTCTGGTGGTGCGCGAGACGCCTTTTTCCGCCATTCATCTGGAGAACATGCTGGCGGTGACCCGCGCCGGCGGCGTGGTGATGCCGGCCAACCCCGGTTTCTATTATCGTCCGGAGAAGGTGGAGGACCTGGTGGATTTCATGGTGGCGAGGATACTCGACCACCTGGATGTGGAGCATGCTCTGCTGCCCCGCTGGGGGGCGAGCAGCTCATAGCACTTCCTGCTACAGCAGGAAGAAAGCGGCCGCAAAGGCCGCCGCGGCTGAAATGATGGAAATAATAGCGGATTTCATCAGCAGGCTGCCCTGCAGGGCGGATACCTTTTTCTCCATTTCCTTGAGGCGGGCATCTGTGTTCTTGCGTGTGTCCCGGATGCTGTCCTTGAGGTCCGCAAGGCGCCCGTTGAGCAGCTCTTCCATCTTTGCATGGACCTCGGTGGTCAGCTCGGTGCGCAGGCGGCCTTCCCATTCCTTGATGTCGTCCAGGCCGGTTTCCACCTGCTGACGCAAAGCTTCGAGCTGGATGCGGTGGTTGCCGGCATCCATGGACATTTGTTCCTTGACCTTGGCAGCGATGCGTTCGTCTATTTTTTTCAGGTTGTCATGCAGGGGCCGCAATCTTGCCTCGCTGGAGCGGGCGAATTCGCCCAGCTTCTGCGCCATGTTGTGTTCCACAGAGGAAACCTTATGTTCCACAGAGGAGACGTCTTTGCGAACTGCGTTCAGCATCGCCTCGACCTGGGCCACGATGGCGTCAACGTCCACAGCGGGGGCGGCCTCCTGGGGCGTGGGCACCTGCTCTTCCGGCTCTGCCACCGACTCGGGCACGGGTTGAACATCGATGGTGGCCAGCATGGCCTGGAGTTTGTCGGCCTGGGGTGGCTTGGTGAGTACGCCAATGGCGCCAGCTTCCCTGGCCATTTCCTCCAGCTTCTCCCCTTCGTTGCCCGTGCACAGGACAACGGGAATATGCGAGGTCTTTTCATTGCTGGTGATGGCCGTGGTGGCGGCAATGCCCCCCATGCCTGGCATGGACTGGTCCATGAACACGATATCGATGTCTTCCGTGGCGATCTTGTCCAAGGCTTCCTCCCCGGAAGCCGCCATTTCGACCTCCAGTCCCTGATCCTTGAGCAGCTTTCCCATGGCGAATCGGGCTGCCTTGGAATCATCTACCAGTAATACCTTCATTCTTGTCTCCGTTAGGGTGCTGGGAGCCGGGTTGTCAACCCGGCAAGGAATATATCGTCCTCAGCCGCCCTTTCTTTTAATTATCAATTTGTTGGGTGCTCCAAACGGGCCCGTATCTGCGTTGCGATTTTCGACAAAGACGTACCACTGCCTGCAAGCGGCGCCTTGGCAGGCGTCCTGTTTGCAGCACCGAGGGCGGCATAATTGGTCGCCGGATTGATAGTTATACTACAAGCAGGCCGGCAAGCCACCTGTGCATGCGCAAAAATGTGAAACCGGTGAAATCATTGTCCTTCGATGAGTGGCGATTTGCGCCAGACCAGCAGCAGCTGTCCGCCCCTGACTACACGCTGTCCCAGTTCCGGGGCGTCGAGATCCTGTTTCAACCGGTTCAGCAGGGTGTGTCCATCCCGGCGGTCCCTGGGCCAGGCCAGCAGTCCCAGCCATTGTTTTTTCTCCTGCATGACGGCCTCTCCCAACCAGATGGGCTGGCCGGTTTCTTCCAGCAGCCACTCCCCGGGCCAGAAGTAGATGACCTCACGCCGTTCGCCGGTGGCTCTTGCCAGCACCAGGGCTGACATGCGTCCTCCATGACTATGCGGCAGCAGGGGCAGCGCCTGCAGGTCGCCGGTGGTGGCCAGCATCTTCAGCCATTCCAGGCCATGGGCCGGGGTCGCTGTCTTCCAGCCGGTTTCCTCCAGCCTGGCGACCAGCATCTTCAGCGGCCCGGCGTACTGCAGATTCAGGGGGTGGTCCTTGCGTTGCAGAATATCACGGCGCCAGGCGGGAAGCCTGCGCCAGCCGCCGTTGCGCCATTCCTCCAGGCTCATGCTGCCCTGCACCTGCGGGGTGAAGGGCCGCGGAGGCGGGGCCTGTACTCCCAAGGCAGAGGCCGCGCCCAGCAAGACTACGCTCAGGCCGGTGATCAGGGCCAGCCTGCCGCCAAGGGGGTGATCCTGCACATGGGTGCGATAGGCCATGCCCACGGCGGTGGTCCAGATGATACCGCCGCCCAGGGCCTGCAGCACTGCCAGCAGGCCGGAGCCCAGGTAGAGCTGGGCCAGCATCACCGCCATGACCAGTACGCTGGCGGTGGAATAGATACGCCAGCGGCGCGGATGGGCCAGGGGGGTGGCCACCAGCACGGCGGCCATGCCGAAGAACAGGGTGGCGCGCAGCACATAGACATCGGGCAGGGCCGCCAGCAGGGACGGATTGTGGCGCATCAGGGCCTCTAGGGCGATGCTCAGCAGCCAGACGCTGCCACAGGCCGCCAGCCAGTGGCGGGCGGCCCGGCGGTGCCTGGCGATCCACAGCACCAGGGACACCACCAGCAGCATCGCCAGGGTGGCGCTCTTGTCCGCCATGGCGGACAGAGCCAGCATGATGTGATCCCCAACAGGGTTGGCCAGGCTCTGCAGGCCCAGATGCAGGGCCTTGTCCGCTACCAGCAGGGAGGTGGCGGGCAGCAGGGCGATGATGGCCAGGAGCAGGCTGGCCAGCACCAGCAGGCCGGCGAGCATGGCCAGGCCCCCGGATTCCGGGTGAGCGGGGTCCCCCAGGGCGCGCGCGATATGGTTCAGTTTGGGGTGACGTTCTCCGAAGCCGAGAATCCACTGCACCAGTTCCTTGCCGTGGGGCTGGATGAGCAGAAACAGGCGGTGGGACAGCCAGGCCAGGAACCACAGGCTGGCCAGCAGCAGCACCAGCAGGATCACCAGGCGCAGGGCCACTTCCGAGGCCAGCTCCATGGACGCGCCGAAGGCCATGCCGGGCAGCAGATAGGCGGGAGCCCAGACCAGCGCGGAGGCGATGTTGGCCAGAAGAAAGGCCCCGGTGGACATGTTCATCATGCCCGCCACCAGGGGAATCACCGCCCGCACCGGGCCGAAGAAGCGGCCGATGGCCACGCTCTTGCCACCGTAGCGTTGGAAGAAGGCCATGCCCTTTTCCAGCATGGCCGGGTGCCGGTTGAAGGGCCACAGGCGGGTGAGCTGGTTCTGGTAATGCCTGCCCAGCCAGAAGCTCAGGCCGTCACCGGCCACGGCCCCCAGCACCGCCCAGAGCACCATGGCCTGAAAGTCCAGGGCGCCAGCCCCGATGAGGGCGCCCACGGCAAACATCACCGCCACCCCGGGCACCACCATGCCCACCACCGCCAGGGATTCGGCGAAGGCCATGAGGAATACGATGACGCCAGCCCAGTGGGGGTTGGCGCTCACCCATTCCAGGAGCTGCCGGAAGGTGTCGGTCAAGGTCAGATTTCCTGTTTGAACTGGTTTGTAAGTTCGACCATGGGGTCTAACCTGAACATTTCACCCGGTCGCTGAAAAGATATTCTATCTTGCTGAACCTCATGAAGAACTTTGAATATTAGATATAGTGCTTACCGTACATCGCTGTGG
This sequence comes from Sedimenticola sp., assembly GCA_027026755.1. GTDB lineage: Bacteria > Pseudomonadota > Gammaproteobacteria > Chromatiales > Chromatiaceae > Thiolapillus. The sequence continues at coordinate 5,113 of JALVNE010000005.1, forward strand.
TGGATGGGGTCGGAGTCAAATGGGGCGGATGTCGGGAAATTCCGGTGGCATGGAGATAGATTCGATCCCGTTCCTTGTAACACTTGGATGGAATGTGACTCCGACCCCTTTGCACTAAAACATAATGTCTAGAGGCTGGCGTAAGCCCTGCGCGCTGCGGCCAGGGTGGCTTCCAGGTCCTCGTCGCTGTGAGCCGCGGAGACAAAACCCGCCTCGAAGGCGGAAGGCGCCAGGTACACCCCTTCATCCAGCATGGCGTGGAAGAAGCGCTTGAACTTGTCCTGGTCGCAGGCCGTGGCGCCAGCGAAGTCCGTCACCTTGTCGGCATCGGAGAAAAACAGGCCGAACATGCCCCCCACATGGTTTTCCGTGACCGCCACACCGGCGTCCCGCCCGGCTTCCACCAGGCCGTTAATGAGCTTTGCGGTCTTGTCCCCCAGGGTCTCGAAGAAGCCGGGGGCGGAAATCAGCTCCAGGGTCTTGAGTCCCGCCGCCATGGCCACGGGGTTGCCGGACAGGGTGCCGGCCTGATAGACCGGTCCCAGGGGCGCGATTTTCTCCATGATTTCACGCTTGCCGCCAAAGGCGCCCACGGGCATGCCGCCGCCGATGACCTTGCCCAGGGTGGTCAGATCCGGGGTGATGCCGTACAAGCCCTGCACCCCGCCCAGGCCCACGCGGAAGCCGGTCATGACCTCGTCGAAGATGAGCACCGTGCCGTACTGGTCGCAGACCTCGCGCAGGCCTTCCAGGAAGCCGGGCACCGGGGGGATGCAGTTCATGTTCCCCGCCACCGGCTCGACGATGATGCAGGCCACTTCTTCACCGATCTGGCTGAAGGCTTCCCTGACCTGCTCCAGATTGTTGTAGTCCAGGGTGATGGTCTGCTCCGCCAGGCAGGCGGGCACGCCGGGGGAGGAAGGCTCGCCCAGGGTCAGGGCGCCGGAGCCGGCCTTGACCAGCAGGGCGTCCGAATGGCCGTGATAGCAGCCTTCGAACTTGACGATCTTGTCCCGTCCCGTGTAACCCCGGGCCAGGCGGATGGCGGACATGGTGGCTTCGGTGCCGGAGGACACCATGCGCACCATTTCTATGGAAGGCACCAACTCGCAGACCTTGTCCGCAATACGGATCTCCAGCTCCGTGGGGGCGCCGAAGGACAGGCCCCGGGGCACGGCCTGCTGCACGGCCTCGATGACCTCAGGATGAGCATGGCCCAGGATCATGGGGCCCCAGGAGCCCACATAGTCGATGTAGCGGCGGCCTTCGGAATCGAAGATATAGGCGCCGCTGGCGTGGTCGATGAACACCGGGTCACCGCCCACGCCCTTGAAGGCGCGCACGGGGGAGTTCACTCCGCCGGGAATATGTTGCTGGGCTTTTTCGAAGAGTTCGTGGGATGTGCTCATGGCTTTCCTCGGAATGCTTGGAATTGTTGGGCGATGGCGCGGGCTGTGCCGGCAATGTCTGCCTGACCGAACAGCCCCTGGATCATGGCCAGCATGTCCACGCCGGTTTCGATGACGGATGGAGCATTTTCCGGGGTTATGCCGCCGATGGCAACCAGGGGCAGCGACAGCTCGGCCCGCGCCCTGCGCAGCAGTGCCAGCCCGGCATTGCGTGCTTTGGGTTTGGTGGACGAGGGAAAGATCGCGCCGAAGGCCAGGTAGTCCGCCCCGGCCGCGGCGGCCCGGCGGGCGCGGGCCAGGTCGTTGTAGCAGGAGATGCCGATGATGACGCCGGCGCCCAGGCGCGCCCGGGCTTCTTCCAGGGCGGTATCGTCCTCGCCCAGATGCACGCCCCGGGCGCTGCTGGCCCGGCACAGTTCGACGTCATCGTTGATGATGAACAAGGCGTCATGGGCCTTGCACAGTTCGCCCAGGGACAGCGCCTCGGCCAGGCGGCGCTCCCGGTCGGCGGACTTGTCCCGGTACTGGAGAATGCGGGCGCCTCCCCGCAGGGCGGCTGCGGCTTGTTCCAGCAGTTTCCGGCCATGCAGACCGTCGGGGGTGATGGCGTAGAGTCCGTGCAGCTCGTTCATGGGCAGCGTCCGGGCAGCAGCTGTCCCCGGCCCGGCTGAAAGGCGCGCTGCAGGGCGTTCCAGGTATAGTGCTGGGCGGCGTCCACGGCGGCTTCCAGGTCTTTTCCCCGGGCCAGCCCTGCGGCCACGGCCGAGGCCAGGGTGCAGCCGGAACCATGGTAGCTGCCGGGCAGTTTGGGCCATTGCCAGTGGCGGATGTGTTTTTCCCGATACAGGCTGTTGGTCAGCCTGCCATGCTCGGACTCGTCCGCGCCGGTGATGAGAATGGCCGGACAGCCTTTTTCACTCAGGACGCGGGCGCAGTCGTCCGGCGTCGTCTCCCCGCTCAGTTCCCGGGCTTCGCGCCGGTTGGGGGTGATGAGGCTGGCCAGGGGCAGCAGGGGGCCAAGGATATCCGCGGGACTCATGGCCTGGCCAGCGCCGGAGGCCAGCACCGGGTCCAGCACCAGGGGGATATCCGGCAGGGTTTCCGCCAGGTGCCGGACCACCCTGGCAGCGCCAGGGCCGCCCAGCAGCCCCACTTTGATGACGGAAATGCGGTAGTCGTCCAGGATGCGCTGTGCCTGCTGCCCCAGCAGGGTTTCGGGCACCGGATGGACGCCATGGACCCGGCGGCTGTCCTGCTCCGTCAGGCAGCTCACCAGGGGGGCGGCATGGCAGCCCAGGGCCGCCAGCGTCTCGATATCGGCCTGGATGCCGGCGCCGCCGCCGGGATCATGTCCGGAAAGGCAGAGTACAACGGGTTTTTGGTCTTTGTGCGCCATCTTGCGTGCGTCGATTTGTTCAGACTGGCGTCCGAAGCTGTCCTTTCAGGTAAAGAATGGGGTGTTACGAAGCAGAACCATGAAAATGGTCTACAATTAGACCACATTTACGGAGGCTGATGATGCCGGGGGCTGGTATCCCGGCTTCAGTTCCGTTCCAGAGTTTCCCCTAGAGTGAACTCCCTCCAAGGACCGGTTATTCGATTGTTTTCGATTCCAGTTTGAGTTTGTTTGCCACAGCGAACAGGTGTGCCCATGACCGCCGAATTTGAAAACCTGCGCCGCATCGCCAGTGAATACTGCCGCATCATCGAATCCGTGGGGGATGACCGTGGGCAGTGGCTGAAGCAGGTGTTCAGGATACTGCCCCAGCTGCATGCGGCCATTACCGTGGTGCTGGAACAGGAGAGCGCCGATGGCAGGCCGGTGGAAGCCAATCTCGAACAGCGTTTTTCCCTGTTCACCAAGCTGCACCAGCTGTTGGGGGAAAAGGACGCTTACTGGATGGAATACGATCTGGGCCGCGAAGAATGCCGCAGCGGCAGTCTGGCGGATGATCTCACGGATATCTATTGCGAACTCAAGCAGGGACTGACGTTGCTGGAGGAGGAGAAATCCGACCCCGAGGACATCCTGAGCAACTGGCGGGCGGGTTACCGTATCCACTGGGGCAGACACCTGGTGGATGCCGAGCGCCATCTCTACGATCTCTCATGCCGAGGACATATCTGAACATGATGCGATTCCTGCTTGCCCTGGCCCTGGTGGCCGCCCATTCATTCCTGGCTGCAGATGAGGAAAAGAGCCTCAGCCTGCAGCTGCCCCCCGCCTCTCTGGAGCAATGGTACCGCCCGGCCAACGAGCATGATGTCTGGCTGCACACCATGTTCCGCCTGCGCCGGGAGATGCAGGCAGTATCAGAGTACGCGGCCCTGGAAGATGGCGTCCGGCTGAAGAAATGGCTGGCCAGGCTGGAAAAGGACTACCTGTCCATCGGCGAGATGGTGCCGGAATGGAAGGACGAACTGGAAGACGGCCTGCTGAAGAAGATGCAGGCTGCTGCGGCAGCCGGAGATGCGGAGGCATTGGGCCGCTGGCAGCGCAAGCTGCGCAAGTCCTGCCAGTCCTGTCACGCGGAATACAAGCTCACGGTCGCCTTGCGCTACCGGGCGCCGGACTTTTCTTCCGTAAAGGTGGAATCGGAAGAAACCCTGGAGGAGGAAGACTACAGCCGCGCCATGTCCCGTCTCAGTCTGCTTCTCAACCGGGTGAAGATTGCCGGTGAGGATGGCCGGCAAAAAGCGGCCACGGACGCCCTGGATCAACTGGAACAGCGCCTGGCCGATCTGGGAGAAAGTTGTTCGGCCTGCCACAAGCAGGAAAGCACCCGTGAACGCATCCTGGGCGCGGCGGCACGGGCTTCACTGGCTCATGTGCGCAAGGGGCTGGAAGCCGGCGATCAGAAACAGACCGGTCGTTACCTGGGGGAATTTGCCGTGGGCGTATGCGCCCGTTGTCACGCCATCCACCGCCTGCAGAGCAACATGCGGCGCCTGCTCTCAGGGGACTGACGGACGCGGTTCACGGCCCGAGTCAGGGAAGAACCGCATCGGTGGGTCGGACTTCACCGTTGCGGCTGGTGTTATCGGGCTGTGCAAAGGGGTCGGAGTCAAATTCCACCCGACTGTTGCAAAAAACGGGATCAAACTGTTCCATGCCATCGGATATTCCCAAGATCCTTCCCATTGGACTCCGACCCCGACCACTATTAACCCGGCACCAATATGGATGACGCTCAGCCGTGATGCACTGTTCGCCAGCAAGGCATCAGGTTGCCGCTGTTGTTGTCGGGCTGAAGCCCGACCCACGACCAGGGGTTCTGTGTTACCTGATCCAGGGATTGGGCTTGCCCTGGATTCTCGCCACCGCCTTGTTGTGGCGTTTCTCCTCCTCGTCCGGCGGATACTGGCGATTCCATTTCTCCAACAGTTTGCGCTGCTTGCGGTACAGGTCCAGGCCGTACTTGTCCGCCATGTAGAGCATGGCCCGGGCAATACGTCCCCGGGCCTCGGGGCGGGGCTCCACCCGGTGTTTGCGGAAATCCACTTCGAAATCACATCCTTTGTAATAATGGTTCTCGCCCGGGATGATGCCGAAAGGCATGGAGCTGCGGGTCTGGTTCACGTCCTTGCGCGCCGGGTACATGTTGTGCATGTCGGATTCGATGAGATTGAAACGCGGGCTGTTGTGGCGGCATTGCTCACGTTTGCCGCAGCCCAGCTTCTTGGTGACCCAGCTCATGGGATAGATATGCTCCACGTTCACACTGCGGTCGAAGGGGCGGAAGCGTTTGCCACAGTACAGGGTTTCTCCGCCTCGGGGATACAGGCCCTGCCAGTAGTCGCGCAGGCTGTCCAGGTAGTTTCTTTCCGGCGGGCGCGAACAGGCGCTGGTGCTCCACAGGGTGACTCCCAGGATGAGCAATAGAAGAAATCTTGTTTTCATGGATGTTCGGCACATTTCAGTCGCTGGGGAATTGCGATAATATCTTTCTTTCCCTCCGCTCACCAGAACCCGTCGTCGAATTCTATGGAAGACAGAGAACAAAAGGCCGGGACATCCCCTTCCAACCGCTTGTGGCTGATCATCAGCGCCATCATGGCCGTCACCCTGATTGCCGTGTTCATGGTGCCTGACGGCCAGAAGCAGGCAGAAGATATCCCCCTGCCGACCGCGCCTGCGACGCCGGTTGCTGCCCGGAATGAAGCGGAACCGGCTGTACCCCAGCAGGACAAAATGCCGGCAGAGGAAATGCCGGCAGTGGAAGAGACGCTTGCCGAAGGCGAGGCGGCGCGCCGTTTTCTGGCTGCCTCGCCGGAGCTGGACCCGGAGGCCATATTCCAGCGCGCGCAAGCCTTCCATGAGGAGGGCCGCCTGGCCGATGCCTGGCTGCTCTTTTTCAAGGCAGCGCGGGAAGGGCATGCCCAGGCAGCCATGATTCTGGCGGAGCAGGCCGACCCGGCTTTCTTCGATGCGGCACACAGCATGCTGGACAGCCCCGATCTGGTGCAGGCCCACAAGTGGTATGAGCAGGCGAAACGCAACGGCAGCAAGGAAGCCGCAAAACGCCTGGACAACCTGATGAAACGTCTGGAGCAGGCGGCTGCCGATGGCGACCGGCAGGCGCAGCTGCTGCTGGCGAAATGGAAGTGAACACGATGAAGAAGATTCTGCTGGCCCTCTGTATGCTGCTCCTGCCCACGTCCAGTTTGGCGGCGGACCGCCAGCCCTTGCTCATTCCCGGCAAGACCTCATTGTACCAGCGGGTGTTGTCCATCCCCGGAGCCCGTCTGGTGGATCAACCCGGGGACAGGGAAGGGGCGCCGGTCACGCCTTTCACCGCCTTCTATGTCTATGAGCGCCGGCAGCAGGGCGGAAGGGAATGGCTGCTGCTGGGCACCGACCGCCATGGGGGGCTGAGCGGCTGGCTGGCCGCCCGGGACAGCATTGCCTGGAACCAGGGGCTGACGGTGGAGTTCAGGGACCCGGCCACTCACGACCGGGTGCTCATGTTCCGCGACAAGGCCTCCCTCGAGGCCTTGGCGAAAACCGGCGCCGATGAGAACTATGCCAGGCTCTATGAGCAGGCAGTGAAAGGCGAGCTGCCGGAAGATTCTCCGGTGATCGCCATCCAGCCTGCCGGCCACATCGACATCCGCAAGGATTTTTACCTGGTGCCCATCCTGGATTTCGAGGATACCTGGCTGGGCAGCGAGCAGGCGCGCATGCTCAAGATCGCCAGCGTGCCCCTGGAAACCCGCCGGCCGGAACCCGCAGATGCCGCCAACGATGACTATACTGCCGGCTTGGTGTTCGTCATCGACGCCAGTCTGTCCATGGAAGAATACATCGCCCGCACCCGCGAAGCGGTGATGAAAATCTACGACCGCCTTGGAGCCGCCGGCCAGCTGGGCAAGGTGAACTTTGGTCTGGTGGCCTTCCGCGACAATGCCAGCGCCGTGCCCGGCCTGGATTACACGGCCAAGACCTGGGTCACTCTGGAGGAAGGCCGCAATCCCGGGGCCTTCCTGGAAAAGGTGAATCAGCTGTCAGCCGCCAGGGTGTCCAGCAAGGATTTCCGCGAGGATGCCTATGCCGGCCTGCGCCAAGCCATCGAGGGCATGCACTGGCAGGGCCATGAGGCCCGGTATATCGTGCTCATCACCGATGCCAGCGCCCGGGAAGGGAACGATCCCTTGTCCACCACGGGGCTGGGTACCGAAGCCATCCGCCAGCTGGCCCAGGACAATGGCATTGCCATCTTCGTGCTGCACCTCAAGACCCCGGCCAAGATGGCCAACCACCAGGCGGCGGAAGCCCAGTATCAGGAGCTGTCGGACTTTCCCGGCATCGGCAGCCTGTACTATGGCGTGCCCACGGGAGATGTGGCCGAGTTCGGCGCCGTGCTGGACAGCCTGGCGGGGCAGATCTCCGCCCAGGTGGCCCAGGGGCTGAAAAAACCCGAGCCTGACAGCCCCGTGATGAAGAACAATCCCCGCCTGGCCGAACTCCAGGGCAAGGTGGAGAAACTGGGTTACGCCCTGCGCATGCAGTATTTGCAGCAGCGCAAAGGCGGCCGCCTGCCCCGGGTGTTCGATGCCTGGATGCTGGATCACGACATCCGCGATCCCTCCCGTCCGGTGGTGAAGGTGCGCGTGCTGCTCACCCGCGACCAGCTCTCGGACCTGCACGACGTACTGCAGCAGGTGTTGCGCACGGCGGAAGAAGGGCTGCTCTCTCCCCAGACCTTCCTGGACGAACTCAAGAGCCTGGCCGCCACCATCAGCCGCAACCCCGAGGAGCTGGGGCGCACCACGGCCACCACTGCCGGTGAGGGCAACAGCCTGGTGGACATGGGCTTCATCGGCGACTACATCGAAGGCCTGCCCTACCAGGGCGAGGTCATGTCTTTGTCCCTGGAAGACTGGCAGACCTGGCCCGTGCGCCGTCAGGTGGACTTCCTGCGCCGTCTGGAAGAAAAAATCACCTACTACCGCGCCCTGCATGACAACACCGACCTGTGGATCAGCCTGGACAAGGGGCCGGTGAGCGGCGACTCGGTATTCCCCCTGCCCCTGGACATGCTGCCTTGATGCGGGAAAGTAGTTCCGACATCATCTACCAGCTGAAGAACGTGGCCAGGGTGCGCGAGAGCAATGGCTACGCCTTCAGCCTGCGCGTGCCCTCCCTCCGCATCCAGCGTGGCGAGAAGATTGCCCTCATCGGCGAGAGCGGCTGCGGCAAGTCCACTCTGCTGGACATGCTGGCCTTCATCCTGCAGCCCACGGACATGGAAGACTTCAGTTTTCACGCGGACGGCAGTACCCGCGTCGATATCGGCGAGGCCTGGAAAAAGCGCCGGCGCAACCGCCTGGCCGCCCTGCGCAAGGCCCATTTGGGTTATGTGATGCAGACGGGCGGCTTGCTGCCTTTCCTCAACGTGTATGACAACATCAACCTGTCCCGGCGCATCCTGGGCATGGAAGACGACGGCACGGTGCAGACCCTGGCCCGGCAGCTGGGCTTGACCCGCCACCTGCGCAAGCTCCCGTCTGCCCTGTCCACCGGCGAGCGCCAGCGGGTGGCCATAGGCCGGGCTCTGGCGCACCGGCCCGCCATCGTCATTGCCGACGAGCCCACGGCTTCCGTGGACCCTTTTGCCGCGGAAAAGATCATGTCCCTGTTCATCGGCATGGTGGAGGAAATGAACATCACCGTTATCGTCGCCAGCCATGCCTGGCGGCATATCAAGCAGCTGGGCCTGCGCCGCCTGGCCCATCACACGCGCAAGTCCCCCGACGGGCGCATGACGGAAACCGTGGTCAGCGGCTGATGTTGCGTCAGCAGCGGCAGATCCTGTCCCTGGCGACCCGGGACTACTTCCACGAGTGGCAGATCTCCATCTGTTTCGTGTTGGCCCTGGCGGCGGTGCTGGGCCCCATGATGGTGCTGTTCGGCCTCAAGTTCGGTATCGTGGGCAGCATGATAGAGGAGCTGGTGGAAGACCCCCTGAAGCGGGAGATCCGTCCCGTGGGCAGCGGTCATTACGACCGCGTGTGGATAGACAAGCTGCGCAAACGTGACGACGTGGCGTTCATCGTGCCCCGCATCCGCAGCATCGCCTCCAGCCTTTCCGCCCAGAGCAAGGCCGGTGGCCGCATTCTGCACCTGGAGGTGATTCCCTCGGCCCCCGGCGACCCCCTGCTCGATGCTTCCCTGCCGGCATCCGAGGGCCTGGACAAGGTGGTGCTCTCCGCCAGCGCCGCCAGAAAGCTGCAACTGAGCGCCGGCGACAGCCTGGAAGGCAGCCTGGTGCGCACCTGGCAGGGGCGCAAGGAGCGGGTGGTGCTGCCCCTGAAAGTGGTGGCCATCGCCCCGGCCACCGCCTTCCGGCGCGACGGCCTGTTCGCCTCGGTGATGCTGGTGGAAGCCCTGGAGGATTTTCGCGACGGTCATGCGGTGCCGGCCCTGGGCTGGAAAGGTTCCCCGGTGGTGAAGGATCGCACTTACACCGGCTTCCGCCTCTATGCCCGCTCCATCTATGACGTGGCGGCCCTGGAGGACAGCTTCGAACGCAGCGGCATCGAGGTGCGCACCCAGGCGGCGGACATCGAAACCGTGCGGCGCATGGACAACACCCTGTCGGCCATCTACTGGGCCATTGCCCTCATCGGCCTGGGGGGCTTTTCCCTGTCCCTGGGCGCCAGCCTGTGGGCCAATGTGGACCGCAAGCGCAAGGAGCTTTCAGTGCTGCGCCTGGTGGGTTTTCGCACCGGGGAGATCGTGCTTTTTCCCCTGGTGCAGAGCCTGTACACGGCCCTGTTCGGCTGGGTGCTGGCCTGCGGCATCTACCTGGCGGCGGCCTGGAGCATCAATGCCATGCTCGCGCCCCAGCTGGACAAGGCGCAGAAGATCTGCCGCCTGCTTCCCGGGCATTATCTCATCGCCTTGGGCATCACTCTGGGGGCGGCCCTGCTGGCGGCCCAGCTGGCCGGCATGCGGGCAGCCCGGGTGGAGCCTTCCGAAGGCTTGAGGGAATTGTAAAGACCGCACATCATTTTTCGTTTGCGCCCTGGAGGAATCCTGATGTTTGATTATGTCGTTCAAGGGCTGAAGGCGTTTTTCCCACGCCTGTGCCTTCTGCTCGCGGGGACAGGGCTCCTGTACGCGGCGCCCCGCCAGGGGCCGGTACAGCCGCCGGCTTCCGGGTACGGGAGCTGGGGCAATGAGACGGTGGCGGCCCCTTTGTCTTTTGACTTTGTCGCTCAGGGCCATAACAACAGCGTCAGCATTTACCACCCACAGAACCAGGCGGCAGCGGCCCCTGCCGTATTCTTTGCGCCTGGCTGGGATGTCCCCTGTCTGGCCTACGCCGAGTTGTTCAACTTTCTGGCCAGCAAAGGGTATGTCGCGGTCTGTGATGAATACCATACGGATATCGCTATCATTGGCGCCCAGCTCAGGGACGCTTTCCTGGAAGCGGCCAGCCGTTATCCAAACCTTATTGACACCAGCCGCGTTGGCCTGGCAGGGCATTCCTCCGGAGCTGGGCTGCTGGGTTCTCTGGCTTACGAACTGGTGCGTAACCACAGCTGGGGCGGGAACGGTGTTTTCATTTTTTCCTCGGCGCCCTGGATAGATTTTGACATGATGGACGCGAAGTTGGCGGATTTCCCCCAGGAGGTGAAGCTCATCGTACAGATCTACGAAGAGGACACCAGTACGGACATACGCACCTATATTCAGCAGTTCGAGCCCCTTCCCATTCCTGATGCTGAAAAAGAATTCATCATGCTGCGCCCGGTGACTGTCGGGGGTTACGATTATGCGGCGGATCATCGCGTCATCGCCACGGGCGATGGTAACTATGGGGTTTTCGACGCCATGGACGACTATGGCGTGTTCCGCCTCATTGATGCTCTGGCGGATTACAGTTTCACCGGCAGCGCCCAAGCCTGGCAGGTGGCCCTGGGCAATGGCGCGGATGAACAAATTGACATGGGACAATTGCGGGATCTGGTATCCACTGATGATCCGCGCCCGATACCCGGCAAGGTTTACGATTACCCCTGTGATGTTTCCATAAATCCGCGCCGCACCCACTGCTCAGACTATGACAATGAACTGCCGGCCGCGGTACTACGGCAGCCGGTCAAGCACAGCGCCGTGAATGTGACCAGCCCCTTGTTTGTCTGGGAGCCGGTTATCACCGCGGAAAACTATTTTCTTCAGATCAGGCCCCTGCTGGACAACGGTGAACCGGATTGGAGTACCAGCTATGGCGTGGGGGGTATCACCCCCGCGGATGCGGGATGCCAGGATGAAACAAGCGATTGCCAATACCAGCCCGCCCAGTCGCTGCCCCGGGGAAGTCAATATGTGTGGTGGATAAAGGCCGGCAGTACCCAGCGGCCGGGGGTGTGGAGCCGCCGGGGCTATTTTTCCCTGCCGCGGATGTTAGTATTCGCGGACGGCTTTGAATAGACAGTATCCGGCAGGAGTGCCTCATGAAAACGGTTCAGGAAAATCTGCTGTATCTGTTTCTCACTGCCGTGGTCGTGGTGGGCGGCTATGCTTTTCTGCGGTATTCCTACCGGGTCATGGACAAGGCGCCCTTCACCCAGGAGATCGTGCTCATCATCCTGGGCACGGTGGCCACCATGCTGATTACCGCCATGCTCCTCAACAAACAGACGGAAGTGGAGCTGAAGAAGGAACAGAGCATCAAGTTCATCGAGCTGAAATCGGAAATCTATATGGATTTCATTGGCCATATCGAACAGTTGATGCTGGAAAAAACCGTCACCGAGGAAGATCATGTGCGCCTGCAGTTCCTCACCCACAAGCTGGCCATGGTGGCCAGTCCCGCCGTGTTGGAACAATATGAACAGTTTCTGCAGGTATTCAATCGTTCGACCCGGGACGAGTCCCTGGACAAGGATGAGGGAAACGCCATTTCCTCCGCCCTGGCCCAGCTCACGGTGAAGATTCGCCAGGATCTGGTGGGAGAGCTGGACGCGCAAGGCATCTATGATGCCGGGGCCATCCGTCAGCAGGTGATAGACAATGCACGGGAGTCCAGCAATGGATGAGCGGGACATTTTCCATTCGTTGGCGTCGCGTCATGGTCGCTCGGCAAACACTGTCTCCCTGAATGGGGCTGTCGTGGCGTCATTGCCGGGGGAAATGGCCGGCGGAATCTGCTGATGGCGGACTATTGGCCGACACAACTCAGGGATGGACTGGCGGAGATGGGCATATCCGCCACCCCGAATCAGCAGCGCCTGCTGCTGGATTACCTGGCGCTGCTGGAAAAATGGAACAAGGCCTTCAATCTCACCGCCGTGCGTGACCCCCGCAAAATGGTATCCCGGCAGCTGCTGGACAGCCTCTCCATTCTTCACCTGCTGCAGGGCGAACGCATCCTGGACGTGGGCAGCGGCGCCGGCCTGCCAGGCATCCCCCTGTCCATCCTGGCTCCTGGGCGTTCCTTCATGCTTCTCGACACCAACAGCAAGAAGACCCGCTTTCTCCGTCAGGCCAAGCTGGAGTTGGGTCTGGACAACGTGGAAATCGAACAGGCCAGGGTGGAAGGTTACCATCCATCCCGGCCGTTCGATGTCATCACCTCCCGCGCTTTTGCCTCATTGCCGGACATGCTGGCCCTGACCCGGCATCTGCTGGCGCCGGGGGGATGCTGGCTGGCCATGAAGGGGACGATCCCCCAGGCTGAGCTGGAAGCCCTGGGTAAAGCATATCGCGTGGAAATTCAAGCGCTTGAGGTGCCCGGCGAAAGCGGCCAACGCCATGTAATCCTGATTCGCCCTGGTTTGTGAGCATTTTCCTACAAGGAATCGGGACGATTGGCTATCCACAATCGTGGTTTTCCGAGCTATAGTCTGTGGTACCCGGGGCAATCCGGGAAGGATGACATCCTGAAGCGGAGATATGGACATGGAACAGAATCGTGAAGGCAGACCGGACGCGGAGCAGGGTAGCGGAAACACTCCCTTCCTGAGAGAGCGGCACATGTTCCGCCTGTTGCTGCAGAGCAATGCCAACTATTTTGGTACCCGGCCGGACAGTTTGCTGCCGGCCAGAACGCCCATCTGCTGCAACCGTTACTACGAAGAGATCAGCTGCGTCGCCTGGGACCGAAAAACCCAGTCTCTGGTGGCCATCATCGCCCTGCACCACGCGGCTGGCTATGCCGGAGGAACCCGCATGAGCCGGACGCCGGAACACCTGCGTTTCTACCTTTCCCTGGATGGTGGCAAGAGCTGGCTGGATCAGGGCCATACCGCTGTATGCGTGGAAGATGCGCCGGCCGAGGGCGACCGCCATTACGCGGTCAGGCTGGAGCCGCGGCTGAGCGCCGGGGAGCTGGGCGGTGGCGAGGTCCGGGTGCGGGCGATACTGGCATGGGATGACCTTCCCCCCGCGGAGAATCCGGAATGGAAGCCGGTGTTCGGCGACGTGCATGAAGCCCCGCTGGCAGTGGAAGGCGGGCTGGAGGCCGCAGGGACATCCCCGTTGCTGGCGGCCGGGCTGGGTGGCTCTCTGGCCAGCCGCATGCTGGCCGTGGCGCGACTCACGGCGGATGATCTGCGTTCCCGGCGTTTCCGCTGCCTGAGCTTCTGGACGGCAAAGGAGGAAAACAGTGGTTTCGACTATTGTCTGGGAAACTTTGAGCTGCCGGAAGGGATCGCGGAACATGTGGTCACTCTCCCCCTGGATCTGCTGGACAGCCGACGCGTCTGCGCAGAAAGCAGTTCCCTGTTGCGGGTGAAACTGGTGCTTTCAGCTGAACCCTTGGCAGAAGGAGATATTGCGCCTGAGGGGGACGGTACAGTCAGGGTGGGGGAGGCCTGTCTCACCATTCCTCCCCAGGTGAGGGCGGCGGCAGGAGAGATCGCCCTGGTCGGCGGTCGTTCCGCGCGGGATCTCCATGTGCCCGAGCTGCGCATCGACCTGCCGGAAGGAGGGGAGATCCTCGTTCAGGGCGTGCCCCGGGAAGGTTGCAGCTATATCGTGGAAATCAGTGACGATGGCCTGGAATGGCATGCCCTGTCCAAGAGTTTCGCTGTCATGGACCAGCAGGGACGCCGCGTCATTCACAGGCCCGACCCGGAAACCGGCCGGTTCCGTTATCTTCCCCATGAGAAAAATGTGCTGGGCATGCTGGCCCGCTGGGATGCCCCCCGGTCCGGCAGATGGCAGCTGCGGCTGCGTGTCTATATGCGAGGAATCCTGTTGCCTGAGAGCGACGAGGTCGTAGTGCGGATCGAAAATGGCAGGGACGGGGGGATGGATGATTCAGCAGAGGAAGAAACGACCGGGGCGACGCTAGGCCTGTGCCAGAGCAACGCGGGAGCCAGGGTGTTTCCCCGCTTTTGATCCGGGATAAGCTCCTGCCCATGTTGGATGGGGTCCAGGGATTGGCGCCGGCGTGCTGGTTCCCGGCCAAGGCCGGGGAATAATCTTCCCCACCGGTGAAACATCCGGCCCGGACTGGTAAACTCGGGCCTTGTTTCCAGTCAGCTGCGAAGATCAGTCCATGGCGCGCATCATCAGTATCGCCAACCAGAAAGGGGGGGTTGGCAAGACCACCACAGCGGTCAATCTTGCCTCGGCCCTGGCGGGCGTGCGCAAGCGGGTGCTGCTGGTGGATCTGGACCCCCAGGGAAACGCCACCATGGGCTGCGGGGTGGACAAGCACGAGCTGGAGCAGAGCACCTGCGACGTATTGCTGGAGAATGTGCCGCCGCGCAGGGTCCTGCGACGCAGTGCCGGTGACGAGTTCGACGTGCTGCCATCCAACACCGACCTGACTGCGGCGGAAGTGGGGTTGATGAACCACAGCATGCGCGAGAAGCGTCTGGCCCTGGCCCTCAAGCCCCTGCAGGATGAATACGATTACATCCTCATCGACTGCCCGCCTTCCCTGAGCATGCTCACCATCAATGCCCTGGTGGCCAGCGATGGCGTGCTGGTACCCCTGCAGACCGAGTACTATGCCCTGGAAGGCTTGACCGGCCTGCTCAATACCATCGAGCAGATCCGGGAGTTCTACAATCCCCGCCTCAAGCTGGAGGGGATACTGCGCACCATGCACGATATGCGCAACCGCCTGTCGGCGGAAGTCTCCCGGCAGCTCATCGATCATTTTGGCGACACCGTCTTCCGCACCATCATTCCGCGCAATGTGCGTGTGGCGGAGGCCCCCAGCCATGGCCAGTCGGTTCTGCTGTATGATAGGTATTCCCGCGGGGCGGTCAGCTATATGGCGCTGGCCAGCGAGATGGTGCGGCGGCATGAATCAGAATCCGGGTAACAGACTATGGCAAAACGTGGATTAGGCAGGGGACTGGATGCGCTGCTGGGCGGCGGCCAGGGGGGAACTCGCGGTTCGGCAGACGAACAGCCGGCGGCAGCCGGCGCGCCCATGATGCTGGCGGTGGATCTGTTGCAGCGCGGCCGTTTCCAGCCCCGGCGGCATTTCGACGAGGACAAGCTGCGCGAGCTGGCGGATTCCATTGCCGCCCAGGGCGTGGTGCAGCCCGTGGTGGTGCGTGAAGTGGGCGGGGGCAAATACGAACTCATTGCCGGCGAGCGCCGCTGGCGCGCGGCCCAGCTTGCCGGGCTGGCGGAGATCCCCGTGGTGTTGCGCAACGTGGACGACCAGGCCGCCATGGCCATGGCGCTCATCGAGAACATCCAGCGTGACGATCTCAATCCCCTGGAAGAAGCCCAGGCCCTGCACCGCCTGCTGGAAGAATTCGAACTCACCCACCAGCAGATCGCCCAGGCCGTGGGCAAGTCGCGCACCACCGTCACCAACCTCATGCGCCTGCTGGAACTCAATCCCGATGTCAAGCAGCTGGTGGAGGCCGGCAGCCTGGAGATGGGCCATGCCCGGGCCCTGCTTCCCCTGGAAGGCGAACTGCAGAGTGAAGCGGCCAGAATCGTGACAAAGAAGGGACTGTCCGTTCGGGAAACGGAGGCTCTGGTGCGGCGTTTCAAGGAGCATGGGGGTGAGCCGAAACGAAGCGCGGCGCCAAAAGTGGAGGAGGACCCGGACGTGCGCCGGCTCGTCCAGTCTCTCACCGACCGCCTGGGCGCGCCGGTGCAGCTCAAGCAGGGAAGCGGCGGCAAGGGCAAGCTCATCATCAGTTACAACAGCCTGGACGAACTCGAGGGCATCATGGAGCACATCCGGTAGTCCATGCGATTTCGCATGGACGGTTTCCGGATTGTGGTATAATTTGATCCCTGCATCGGTTGACCTTATATGAGTGAATGCTTATACTTGTCAGGCTTTGCAGGGAGGCGATTCTGACCTGTGGGGAATGGCATGAGACAGCCTCTGGACAGGCGACGCATTCGCAGGCTGATCATGGTGCAGGGGGTGTTGCTGCTGTTGGTTACCCTGGTCGCCCTGGTTTTTGGCAGGACAGCGGCACTGTCGGCGTTTCTGGGGGGCGGTACGGCACTGGGGGCAAATGCCCTGTTCGCGTTCTGGATGTTCGCGCCCTATCGCGCGCAGCAGCCCGGGGCGCTGGTTACGAGATTCTACGCGGCGGAGGCAGGCAAACTGATTCTGGTTGGCCTGAGCTTTGCCGCTATATTTACAGGAGTGAGGCCGCTGAGCGCAGCGGCTCTTTTTGTGAGTTTTTTTCTGGTTCAGGTAGTGTCTCCGGTCGTTGCCCATGGGCTGGCGAAGGAAACACCGAGATCGAGTTGAGACAATGGCTTCCAGCGAAACAGTAACTTCCAGCGAATATATACAGCATCATCTCACCAATCTCACCTTTGGACGCTTTCCCGATGGCCACTGGGGTATCGCCCACAGTGCTGCCGAGGCCAAGGAGATGGGTTTCTGGGCCCTGCACCTGGACAGCCTGTTCTGGTCCACCCTGCTGGCGGTGATCTTTGGCTATTTCTTCTATAAAGCGGCGAAAAATGCCACGGCGGGCGTGCCGGGCAAGTTACAGAATTTCGTCGAAACCATGGTTGAGTTCGTGGACAACAGCGTCAAGGGCTCCTTCACCGGTCGAAATCCCCTGGTCGCGCCCCTGGCGTTGACCATCTTTTGCTGGGTGTTCCTCATGAACCTGATGGACCTGGTGCCGGTGGACGTGTTGCCTCGCCTGGCCGGCGCCATCGGCGTTCATCATATGAAGGTGGTGCCTTCCACCGATCCCAATATCACCTTTGCCCTGGCTTTGGGCGTGTTCGCGCTGATCATTTACTACAGCATAAAAATCAAGGGGGTGGGCGGTTTCGTCAAGGAACTGACCGGGATGCCTTTCGAGACGGAGAATCCCCTGCTCAAGCCGGTGTTCTTCGTTATCAACCTGTTTCTGGAAGGCGTGAACCTGCTGGCCAAACCGGTTTCGCTTTCCCTGCGTCTGTTCGGTAACATGTACGCGGGCGAGATGATTTTCATTCTTATTGCGCTCATGTATGGCGCGGGCATTGGCATGGGGATATTCGGAGGCGTGCTGCAGTTCGTATGGGCGGTGTTCCACATCCTGGTCATCACCCTGCAGGCCTTCATTTTCATGACCCTGACCATTGTCTATCTGGACATGGCACACAGTGAGCATCACTGACGACCGATTCGTTTAACTATTAACTTTGATCTATATTGAGAACTGGAGACAATCATGGAACAAGCACTGCTGGTAATTGCCGCCGCGATCATGATGGGACTGGGTGCCGTTGGCGCCGCTATCGGTATCGGCGTCCTCGGGGGACGCTTCCTGGAAGGCGCCGCCCGTCAGCCTGAATTGATTCCCATGCTGCGTACACAATTCTTCATCGTCATGGGTCTGACCGATGCTGTTCCCATGATTGCCGTGGGTTTGGGTATGTACGTACTGTTCGCTCTGGCAGGTTAAGACCTCGGGTGAACTTTCCAACCTCTCGTCTTAACGGGGTAACGGGATGAATATCAATCTGACTCTTATTGCTCAGCTGATATCTTTTGCGGTGTTCGTCTGGTTCACCATGAAATATGTCTGGCCGCCCATGGTCAAGGCCATGGAGGACCGCAAGGCGAAGATCGCCGATGGCCTGGCCGCGGCCGAAAGAGGCGTTCATGAGCAGGAGCTGGCCAAGAAGGCGGCTCTGGAAAAGCTGCACGAAGCCAAGCAGCAGTCGGCGGAAATCGTTTCCCGGGCGGAAAAGCGCGCGGCGGAAATCGTCGATGAGGCCAAGGACCAGGCGCGCGCCGAGGGCGAGCGTCTGCTCGCGGCAGCCCAGGCTGAAATCGAACAGGAAGCCAACAAGGCCCGGGAAGCCCTGCGCACCAAGGTGGCAGAGCTGGCGGTGCTCGGCGCGGAGAAGATCCTGCGCAAGGAGATCAACGCCGATGCCCACAAGGACATCGTTGACTCCCTGGCCAAGCAGATCTAGGCCGCGTCATGTCCCAGGATTTGACAACCATAGCCAGACCATACGCTGAAGCGGTCTTCGCCCGGGCTCAGGAAACCGGCACGCTGGACGAGTGGGCCGAAACCCTGACATTTCTGGCTGCCGTGGCGGCTGACGAGGCCGTGGCGGACATCATTGCCAACCCGGCGGTGAATCACGACCGCAAGGCCGAGCTGCTACTGGACATCGGTGAAGGCAAGCTCTCCGATGAAGCACAGAACCTGGTGCGCCTGCTGGTGGAAAACGGCCGCGTCCCGGCGCTGCCGGAAATGGCCACGCTGTACCAGCAGATGAAGAGCGAGCACGATGGCGTCATCGACGTGGAAGTGGTGTCCGCCTATGCCCTCAAGCCGGCGCTGGAGAAGGAACTGGCCGCTGCGCTGAAACAGAAGCTGGGCAAGGATGTACACATCAGCAGCCGCAAGGACCCGTCTCTCATAGGCGGCGTGAAGATACGTGCGGGCGATATGGTCATAGACGGTTCAGTGGCTGGGGCCTTGTCCCAGCTGGCCAACGAATTAGGAATTTAAACGGGTAAGCGACATGCAACTCAATCCCTCCGAAATCAGCGAGCTGATCAAGAGCAGAATCGAAAAGTTCGATCTGAAATCCGAAGCGCACAATGAAGGTACGGTGACTGCGGTCACCGACGGTATCGTGCAGATCCATGGACTGGCCGACGTCATGTCCTACGAGATGCTGGAATTTCCCGGCAACACCTACGGCCTGGCGCTGAACCTGGAGCGCGACACCGTGGGCGCCGTGGTTCTGGGTGACTACAAGCACATCACCGAAGGCGATTCCGTGAAATGTACCGGCAAGGTACTGGAAGTGCCCATAGGTCCCGAGCTGCTGGGGCGGGTGGTGGATACCCTGGGTAATCCCATGGACGGCAAAGGGCCCATCGAAACCAAGCTCACGGCCCCCATGGAGCAGATCGCCCCAGGCGTCATCGCACGGAAATCCGTGGATCAGCCCGTGCAGACCGGCATCAAGGCCATCGATTCCATGGTGCCCATCGGCCGCGGTCAGCGCGAGCTGATCATCGGCGACCGCCAGACCGGCAAGTCCGCCATCGCCATCGACGCCATCATCAACCAGAAGGGTACTGGCATCAAGTGTATCTACGTGGCGGTGGGCCAGAAGAACTCCACCATCGCCCAGCTGGTGCGCAAGCTCGAGGAGCATGGCGCCATGGAGCACACCATCATCGTGGCCGCGCCGGCTGCCGATTCCGCTGCCATGCAGTTCCTGGCGCCCTACGCCGGCTGCACCATGGGTGAGTATTTCCGGGATCGGGGTGAAGATGCGCTCATCATCTACGACGACCTGACCAAGCAGGCCTGGGCCTACCGCCAGGTATCCTTGCTGTTGCGCCGTCCGCCGGGCCGTGAAGCCTATCCGGGTGACGTGTTCTACCTGCATTCCCGCCTGCTGGAGCGCGCGGCGCGCATCAACGAGGCAGAAGTGGAGAAGCGCACCAATGGTGAAGTCAAGGGCAAGACCGGCTCTTTGACCGCCCTGCCCATCATCGAAACCCAGGCGGGTGACGTATCCGCCTTCGTGCCGACCAACGTCATCTCCATTACTGATGGCCAGATCTTCCTGGAGTCCGACTTGTTCAACGCCGGGGTGCGTCCCGCCATCAATGCGGGCCTGTCCGTCTCCCGGGTGGGTGGTTCGGCCCAGACCAAGATCATCAAGAAGCTGGGCGGCGGTGTGCGCCTGGCCCTGGCCCAGTACCGGGAACTGGCGGCTTTCTCCCAGTTTGCTTCGGATCTGGATGAAGCCACCCGCAAGCAGCTGGACCGTGGTCAGCGCGTCACCGAGCTGATGAAGCAGGGCCAGTATTCGCCCCTGTCCATCGCAGAAATGGCCATCTCCCTGTTTGCCGCCAACGAAGGCTACCTGGACGATGTGGAAGCCGACAAGGTGGTGGATTTCGAAGCGGCCCTGCTGTCTTACATGAACAGCAATCAGGCTGAACTCATGGAGAAGGTCAACGAGAGCGGCGACTGGAACGATGAAATCGAAAACGCCTTCCACGATGCCCTGAAGGACTTCAAGGCAAATTACAGCTGGTAAGGCGAGAGTCGAGACACAACCGGAATCAGGACTGAGACATGGCAGGCGCTAAAGAGATACGCACCCAGATCGCTTCCATCAAGAGCACGCAGAAGATCACGCGTGCCATGGAAATGGTTGCCGCGGCCAAGATGCGCAAGGCCCAGGACCGCATGCACGCGTCCCGGCCTTATGCGGAAAAGATGCGCGCCGTCATTGGTCATCTGGCCATGGCGAATCCGCAGTTGAAACATCCTTTCATGGTGAAGCGTGATGTCAAGTCCGTGGGCTATATCATCGTTTCATCCGACCGGGGGCTGTGCGGCGGTCTGAACAACAACTTGTTCCGCCGCCTGGTGAAGGATGTCAAGGAACTGCATGATGCCGATATCGACGTCCGCTACTGCCTGGTGGGTAACAAGGCCGTGGCCTTTTTCAGCCGTGTGGGTGGTGATGTCATGGCCCAGGTCACCCAGATGAGCGAATCCGCGCATGTGGAAGACCTGGTGGGCACGATCAAGGTGATGCTGGACGCTTTCGTGGATGGCAAGGTGGACGAGATCCGCGTGGCCTACAACCGTTTCGTCAACACCATGACCCAGGAGCCGGTGGTGGAACAGCTGGTGCCGCTGCCGGAAGTGGAGATGGATGAAGAAGAAGCAGCCAAGCTGCGCGTGCATTGGGACTATATCTACGAGCCCGACGCGGAAGTGGTGCTCAACGATTTGCTGGCCCGCTATGTCGAGTCCCTGGCCTACCAGGCCGTGGTGGAGAACGGCGCCTGTGAACAGTCCGCGCGCATGGTGGCCATGAAGGCGGCTTCGGACAATGCCGGCAGCCTCATCGACGAGCTGGAACTGGTTTACAACAAGGCGCGTCAGGCGGCGATCACCCAGGAGATCTCGGAGATCGTCAGTGGCGCGGCCGCGGTATAACGAATTTGACTTTTGTAGTGACTGTTCTGCGTGATTTGTTGAAAGGTGGTAAGTCATTGCATATCCAGGGCGCTGTGAATACATCCCTGTACGCTCTGCGGCAGCTTCCCTGCTGCCGAAGCCTGGCTATGCAATGACTTACCATCTTCCTGACGCAAAATGATGAACAGTTACCTTTTGTATTTTGCCGCTTCCTGCGGCTTGAACATTGAATAAAGAGGATCCGCACAATGAGTACGGGTAATGTGGTGGAAATCATTGGCGCCGTGGTGGACGTGAAGTTCCCGCGCGAGTCCATGCCAAAGATCTATGACGCACTGAAGATAGAATCCGAGGACCTGGTTCTGGAAGTGCAGCAGCAGCTGGGCGACGGCGTGGTGCGCAGCATTGCCATGGGATCGACCAATGGCTTGAAGCGTGGACTGGAAGTGGTCAATACCGGGGCGCCCATCAGCGTGCCCGTGGGGCAGGCCACCCTGGGCCGCATCATGGACGTGCTGGGCAACCCCGTTGACGAAGCGGGTCCGGTGGAATCGGAGGTGGTCATGCCCATCCACCGCGAGGCGCCCAAGCTCGAGGACCAGGCGGCCACCACCGAGGTGCTGGAGACGGGCATCAAGGTCATCGACCTCATCATGCCCATCGCCAAGGGTGGCAAGGTGGGCCTGTTCGGCGGCGCCGGCGTGGGTAAGACCGTGACCCTCATGGAGCTGATTCGTAACATCGCCGTGGAGCACTCGGGTTTCTCGGTATTTGCCGGCGTGGGCGAGCGTACCCGTGAAGGTAACGACTTCTATCACGAGATGAGTGAAGGCGGGGTGCTGGACAAGGTGTCCCTGGTCTATGGCCAGATGAACGAGCCTCCCGGCAACCGTCTGCGCGTGGCCCTCACCGGCCTGACCATGGCGGAATACTTCCGTGACGAAGGCCGCGACGTGCTCATGTTCATCGACAACATCTACCGTTACACCCTGGCGGGCACCGAGGTATCCGCGCTGCTGGGCCGCATGCCTTCCGCAGTAGGTTATCAGCCCACCCTGGCCGAGGAAATGGGCGTGCTGCAGGAGCGCATCACCTCCACCAAGACCGGCTCCATCACCTCCTTCCAGGCAGTGTACGTGCCTGCGGACGACCTGACCGACCCGTCGCCCGCCACCACCTTTGCTCACCTGGACGCCACCCTGGTGCTGTCCCGGCAGATTGCCGAGCTGGGTATCTATCCCGCCGTGGATCCTCTGGATTCCACCTCGCGGATTCTCGATCCCCATGTGGTGGGCAGTGAGCACTACGAGACGGCCCGCGCCGTGCAGGGTGTGCTGCAGCGCTACAAGGAACTGAAGGACATCATCGCCATTCTGGGTATGGACGAACTGTCCGAGGACGACAAGCTCATCGTGCAGCGCGCGCGCAAGATCCAGCGCTTCCTGTCCCAGCCCTTCTTCGTGGCGGAAGTGTTCACCGGCGCGCCGGGCAAATATGTACCCCTCAAGGACACCATCAAGTCCTTCAAGGCCATCGTCGCCGGCGAGTACGACCACCTGCCCGAGCAGGCCTTCTACATGTGTGGCGGCATCGAGGATGTCATCGAAAGAGGCGCTCAGCAGAGCTGAGCCCGGACGGGAGAATAAATCATGGCCATGACAGTGCATGTGGATATCGTCAGCGCGGAAGGCAGCCTGTTTTCCGGCCAAGGTGAGATGATCTATGCACCCGCGGTAATGGGCGAGATCGGCATTGCGCCGCGCCATGCGCCCCTAGTCACCCGTCTCAAGCCCGGTGACGTGCGCGTCGATCCCGGTCAGGGCAAGCCCATGGAGCATTTCTATGTCTCCGGGGGCATCATCGAGGTGCAGCCCTTCCGGGTGACCATCATGGCTGATACCGGCATACGGGCCGCCGACCTGGACGAGGCCGCTGCTCTCGAGGCCAAGCGCCGGGCCGAGGAAGCCCTGGCCAACAAGACAGGCAAGATGGAGCTGGCCAAGGCCCAGGCCGAACTGGCGGAGGCCATGGCTCAGTTGAGGGCCATCGAGAAGCTGCGCAAGCTCAAGAAATGACCTCGTCGAACTGAATCCGCGCACGGCATTTTTCCCTTCCAATGCAAAGCCCTGACAGCAAACGCTGTCAGGGCTGTTCGTTTTTTGTAGAATTGAAACCATGAGCAAAGAAATCGTAAAACCCGGAAAATACGTTTCCATCAGCTACACCATCCGTGACGGGGATGGCAATGTCGTGGAGCAGCATGATCTGCCCATCGGCTTTGTCTATGGTTCCGACACCGAACTCATCGGCGGTATGGATCAGGCCATTGCCGGCAAGTCTGCCGGCGACGAGGTCGAGGTCAGCCTGCCGCCCCAGGACACCTTTGGCGAGCATGACCCGGATCTGACCTTCACCGACGACCTGGAGAATGTTCCGCCCCAGTTTCGCCATGTGGGCGCGGAAGTGCAGATGCAGAACGAGGCGGGGGACACCAAGACCTTTTACATCTCCCGCATCGAGGACGGCAAGGTCACTATCGATGGCAACCACCCCCTGGCGGGCAAGACCCTGAAGGTTCACGTCAGGATTCTGGAGGTGCGGGATGCCCAGCCCGGCGAGGAACGCACCAGCGGCATTCATTCGGTACAGGCGCCGGGATCCATGAGCATCAACTGATCAGGCGGTGTGCCAAACAATCATCAGGGAGGAATAGGGATGAAACTCGGTATCGTGATTCTGGCGGCAGGGCAGGGCACAAGGATGAAATCCCGGTTGCCCAAGGTGCTGCATCCGCTGGCAGGCAAGCCCTTGCTGGCCCATGTCATTGAAACTGCCCGTTCTCTTGAACCTGACGCCATGGTCGTGGTGTACGGCCATGGTGGTGAGCAGGTACGCGAAGCACTGGATGCGCCAGGACTGCAATGGGTGGAACAGGCAGAGCAGTTGGGCACCGGGCACGCCGTGCAGCAGGCGCTGCCCGCCCTCAAGGATCTGGACCGGGTGCTGGTGCTGTATGGCGATGTGCCGCTCATGCGCCGGGAAAGCCTGCAATCCCTGCTCGCCACGGCCCCTTCCGGCTTTGGCCTGATGACCGTGGACCTGGATGATCCGCAGGGGTATGGCCGTATCCTGCGTGACGAGCAGGGACGGGTCACTGGCATCGTTGAACAGAAGGATGCCAGCGAAGAGCAACTGCGGATTCGAGAGGTCAACACCGGCATCATGCTGGTGGACGCGCCTTCCCTGGCCCGCTGGCTGGAACAGCTCAGCCCCCAGAATGCCCAGGGCGAATACTATCTCACCGACATCGTGGCCCTGGCCGTGGCGGAAGGCGTGGAGATACAGGTCGCCCAACCGGAAGATCCCGTGGAAGCCGAAGGCGTCAATGATCGCCTGCAGCTTGCCGCCCTGGAGCGGGTATATCAGCGTTGGCAGGCGCAAGTCCTGATGCGGGATGGCGTCACCCTCAAGGACCCCGCGCGTTTCGACCTGCGTGGCAGCCTGCGCACCGGCATGGACGTGAGCCTGGACGTGAACGTCATCATCGAAGGCGAGGTGGTGCTGGGCGACAATGTCAGCGTGGGCGCCAACACGGTGCTGCGCAACGTACGGGTGGCGGACAATGTCGTGATCCGCGAGAACTGTGTCATCGAGGATGCGGTCATCGGCCCGGACAGTGCCATCGGTCCCTTCTCCCGTATCCGTCCCGGTACTGAACTCACCGGTGGTGCCCATGTGGGCAACTTCGTGGAGATCAAGAATTCCACCATTGGCCTGGGTTCCAAGGTCAATCACCTCACCTATATTGGCGATACCCTCATGGGCGCCGGGGTGAATATCGGCGCCGGCACCATCACCTGCAATTACGACGGCGCCTACAAGCATCGCACCACCATCGAAGACAAGGCCTTCATCGGCTCCAACACCGCGTTGGTGGCGCCGGTGACCGTGGGGGAAGACGCCACCATAGGGGCGGGATCGGTCATCGCCAAGGATGCGCCTGCTGGTGAACTCACTCTGGCCAGGGGCAAACAGGTAACCATCAAAGGCTGGAAACGGCCCAAAAAGGGAGCATGAAATGTGTGGAATCGTAGGCGCCATCAGCAGCCGTGACATCACCCCCATCCTCATGGAGGGGCTGCGGCGACTGGAGTACCGGGGCTATGACTCAGCGGGTATCGCCATTCGTGATGACAGCGGACGTCTGCAGCGCATCCGCTCCGTGGGCAAGGTGGCTTCCTTGCAGGAACGCCTGGATGCGGCACCCATCGCCGGCGAGCTGGGCATTGCCCATACCCGCTGGGCCACTCATGGCATGCCCGCCGAGCGTAACGCCCATCCCCACATGAGTGGGGAGCGGGTGGCCATCGTGCACAATGGCATCATAGAGAACCACGCCGAGCTGCGCGCTGAACTGGAAGCGGATGGCTACCAGTTTGTCTCCGAAACCGATACCGAGGTCATCGCCCATCTCCTCGCCCGGGAGCTGGACAAGAATCCCGATCTGGCCGAGGCGTTCCGCAGGGTCATCTCCCGCCTGGTGGGCGCCTATGCCCTGGCGGCGGCCTGCCCGGACGACCCGGACCGCATCGTAGTGGCGCGCGCCGGCAGCCCCCTGGTCATCGGCGTGGGGGATGGTGAGCATTTCATTGCCTCGGATGTCTTCGCCCTGTTGCCCCAGACCCATGATTTCATCTTCCTGGAAGAAGGCGACTTGGCGGAGATCTACCGTGACCAGGTGAAGCTCTTCGACAAGGACGGCAATGCCGTGCAGCGGCCGGTGAAATCCTCCCGGCTCAACGCTGCGGCTGCCGACAAGGGCCCGTACCAGCATTACATGCTCAAGGAAATCTTTGAGCAGCCTGGCGTGGTGGCCGAAACCCTCGAGGGGCGTATCTACAAGGGACGGCTGCTGGAGGAAAGCTTCGGTTATGAAACCCGCGAACTGCTGGACCGCACCAGGCAGATCCACATCATTGCCTGCGGCACCAGTTACCATGCCGGCCTGGTGGCCCGTTACTGGTTCGAGGACATCGGCATTCCCTGCATGGTGGAAGTCGCCAGCGAGTACCGCTACCGCCGCGCCGTGGTGCCCGAGGGCTGTTTGTTCGTCACCATCTCCCAGTCCGGCGAAACCGCTGATACCCTGGCCGCCCTGCGCGGCGCGAAAGACAAGGGATATCTGGGCAGCCTGGTGGTGTGCAATGTGCCGGAAAGCTCCCTGGTGCGCGAATCGGACGTGGCCCTCATGACCCGCGCCGGCACCGAAATCGGCGTGGCCTCCACCAAGGCCTTCACCACCCAGCTGGTGGCCCTGCGCCTGCTGGTGCTGGCCATGGCCAAGCGCATGGGGCACAGCGAGGATGCCCTGCGCGGCTATATCGACGAACTCCATTCTTTGCCCCGGCAGATGGAAGTGGCCCTGACGCTGAATGAATCCATCCAACAGATGGCCCAATCCTTCTCAGACAAGGAACATGCCCTGTTCCTCGGCCGCGGCCCCTTCTATCCCATTGCCATGGAAGGAGCGCTGAAACTCAAGGAAATCTCCTACATCCATGCCGAGGCCTACCCCGCGGGTGAGCTCAAGCACGGCCCCTTGGCTCTGGTGGACGAGAAGATGCCCGTGGTCTGCGCCCTGCCCAATGATCCGTTACTGGACAAGGTGCTTTCCAACCTGCAGGAAGTCCGCGCCCGGGGGGGTGAGCTGTTCCTGTTCAGCGACCAGGAAGTGAAGATCGAGCTGGACAAATACCAGTGCCTGACCCTGTCCGACATCCACCCCAGCACCTCGCCCATCGTCTACACAGTGCCCCTGCAGCTGCTGGCCTACCATGTGGCGCTCATCAAGGGGACGGACGTGGATCAGCCGAGGAATCTGGCGAAATCCGTTACGGTGGAATAGGGGTTCACTCAGGGTGTCGAAATATTGCGTTCTCAACACCCTGCCACGGGCATGATCTTTTCCAGAATCTCGGCCTCCAGTTCCTCCGGCAAGGGTTCCCGCAAAGGTGATCCCAGCAATTCTCCGGTGCTTGTCTGATCCAGTTCTTCCCTGGTCAGGTGCTGGCCCAGCCAGTCGCGCATGAAGGCTTTGGCGCAGCTTTGCATCTGTTTCAGATGTTCGGGCGCCAGATCCAGGATGTCCGCCAGCTCGGATTCCTTCACGCCATGTACGTCTGTGAGCACCAGGGCGTGCCGCCACGCGGGGGGCAGCAGGGCAAGCGCCCGCTGAACCAGGATGGCGCGTTCCCGGGCGGCTTCCGCCTGTTCCGGGTCGTTGCTTTCCGGGTCGGGAATGATGTCTTCCATGCGGATAATCTCGTCCGGCTGGTAGAACTCGTACATTTCGGTATCTTCGTCATCGCTGATGTCCATGGCATCCGCCGGTGCGAGATCTTCCGTGGATACCCGGCGCTCGCGAATTTGATGAGCCTCTGTTTCTTCCTGGATGACCTGCAGGGCCATTCCCGTCAGCCAGGGCAGGATTTCCAGGTGTTGGGGCCTGGTGCCGAAGGCTTCGAGTCCCCGGGCAATGGCCGCATCCAGCACTTCATCCGCCCGGATATCACCGGGGGACAAGTCGCCCTGGGCCTGACGATAGGCGAGTTCCCGCCGGATAAAATGATAGAGTTCGGGCAGATGAGGCTTCACCAGATCAGCGTAGTTTTTGCGCTGTTCCTCGTCATTGCTGCTCCCGCTGAGCTGAGTGCGCAGTTGCGCGCGGCGCTTGGGGCGCTTCCACAAATGGTCGTTTCTTGCCAGATGCTTGAAGCGTTCGACCTGGCGGCGCAGCTCGGCAAAGGCCTGCCGTACCACGGCATTGCCATCGTCGGCCTCTTCCAGCGCAACCAGGGTCTTGCCTGGCAGATGCAGTTTCAGCCGCGCCCTGTACAGGGACTTCTTTCCGTGCCGTTCCACCGCGCCTTCCAGGCGCACGGCGTCGCTGTCGAAACTGCCCAGCACTTCCCTGAGGGTATCACTGCTCTCCCGGACGGTGTTTTTTATCAGTTTCTTTTCGCTGTTGTCGATTCTTCTGTATGAAAACCGGATGTTCATTCTGTACTCCAATATTGTGGATGCAATGGACATGAGGTTGTCAGGCCGCCAATTCAAGGAGAGGACAGGCGCGGAAGGAAAATGCCTGTGCTGAGGCCGGGAAAGGCAGACAGGCGATTGCGTTATGTTCTTCCATATATTACGCTATTCGTTCACACAAACTGCAAGGGTTCCCTGACGGTGGAAAACCGGTATCGCCTGCGGGGCAGGCTGTGGATAGAAGGGCCGGATGGCACCTTCCTGGGTTATGGGCGGGTGGTGCTGCTGGAGCGTATTCGCGAGCATGGCTCCATCAGCGCTGCGGCCCGATCCATGGAAATGTCCTACCGGCACGCCTGGCAGCTGGTGGATTCCATGAACCGCCAGAGCCGCCGTGCGGTGGTGGAAAAGAGCACGGGCGGCCGGGGCGGTGGCGGGGCCATTCTCACCGAGGCCGGCGAACAGGCCGTGACCGCCTTCTGGTCGGCCTATGCTGATTTCAGGGATTTTCTGGCCCAACGGGGCCGGCGGCTGGAGCTGTAACATGAGGTCACTGCTGGCGCTTGCCCTGCTCCTGGTCTGTTGCGCACAGGCCGCGCGGGCGGATGGGATTCGCGTTGCCGTGGCCAGCAACTTTGCCGGGGCCGCGCGGCAGCTTGCCAGCCGCTTCGAGTCCCGTACCGGGCACGAGGTGAAACTTTCCTTCGGCTCCACCGGCAGGCAGTATGCCCAGATCCGAAATGGTGCGCCTTACCATGCCTGGCTTGCAGCGGACAGCCGCCGCCCGGCCTTGCTGGAGGCCGGGGGGCTGATTCAGCCCGGCAGCCGCTTCACCTATGCCCTGGGCAGGCTGGTGTTGTGGAGCCCCGATCCTGGGCTGGTGGACGAAGATGGCGATGTCCTGCGCACAGGCAGTTTTCGACACCTGGCCCTGGCCAATCCGCGTCTTGCCCCCTATGGCCTGGCGGCGCAGCAGCTTTTGCGGAAGCTGGGCCTGTGGGATGCGCTGCGCGGCCGCATGGTGCGCGGCGAGAATGTCGGCCAGGCTTTCCACTTCGTCAGCAGCGGCAACGCCGAGCTGGGCCTGGTGGCCGCTTCCCAGGTGCTGGGCGGGAACAGGCCATTGCAGGGTTCCTTGTGGATCCCACCGGCTCATCTTTATGAACCCATAGAACAGCAGGCGGTGCTGCTACAGGACGACGCCGTGGCGCGGGGTTTCCTGCGCTTCGTTGCCAGCGACCAGGGTCGGGCCATCATCCGCGCCAACGGCTACGAGCTGCCCTGATGTTTGCGGAACAGGACATACAGGCCCTGTGGCTGTCTCTGAAGCTGGCCGGTCTGACCACCTTCATCCTGCTGCTCCTGGGCACGCCCCTGGCCTGGTGGCTGGCACGCAGCCGCTGGCGTTACAAGTTTCTGCTGGAGGCCCTGGTGGCCCTGCCCCTGGTGCTGCCGCCCACGGTGCTGGGTTTCTACCTGCTGGTGGCCCTGGGCGCCAACGGCCCCATAGGCGGGCTGATGGAGGCCCTGGGCGGACGCTCCCTGGCGTTTACCTTCGCCGGGCTGGTGGTCGGTTCCGTGTTCTATTCCCTGCCTTTCGTGGTGCAGCCTTTGCAGAATGCCTTCCAGGCCATGGGACGGCGTCCCCTGGAAGTGGCGGCCACCCTGGGGGCCTCGCCCCTGGACCGGTTCTTCAGCGTGGCCCTGCCCCTGGCCCGGCCGGGAGTGCTCACCGCGGCGGTGCTGGGGTTTGCCCATACCCTGGGTGAGTTCGGCGTGGTACTCATGATCGGTGGCAACATCCCTGGCAGCACCCAGGTGATCTCCATAGCCATCTACGATCATGTGGAGGCCATGGAATATGGCAAGGCCCACTGGATATCGGGTGGTCTGCTGCTGTTCTCCTTCCTGTTGCTGCTGGCCGTGTACGGACTGAACCGGCGCTTTGCCGTGGCGCGGTCATGACGGTCGAAGGGCGCTTTTTTCTGCGGCGCGGGGACTTTACCCTGGATGTGGATTTCCGCCTGCCGGCGCGGGGCATCACCGCCCTGTTCGGCCCGTCTGGCTGCGGCAAGACCACCCTGCTGCGGGCCATTGCCGGTCTGGAGCCCCAGGCCCGGGGCCATCTGAAGGTGGGCCAGGCGTTGTGGCAGGATGAGCAGGTCTTTCTGCCCACCCATCGTCGTTCCCTGGGCTATGTGTTTCAGGAACCCAGTCTGTTTGCCCACCTGGACGTGCGGGGCAATATCGAATACGGCCTGCGCCGCCTGCCAAAGCATGCCCGCCGGCAATCCCTGGACAGGGCAGTGGAGCTGCTGGGCCTGGAAAGCCTGCTGCCCAGGAAGCCTCATCAGCTGTCCGGCGGCGAGAGCCAGCGGGTGGCCATTGCCCGGGCCCTGGCGGTGAATCCGGCTCTGCTGCTGCTGGACGAGCCCCTGGCGGCCCTGGACGAAGGGCGCAAGGCGGAGATCCTGCCCTGGCTGGAATCTTTGCACCGGGAGCTGGCCATTCCCGTGCTTTACGTGAGCCATGCCCGTGACGAGGTGGCGCGGCTGGCTGATCATCTGCTGTTGCTGGAGGCGGGGCGGTTGCGGGCCGCAGGTGCGGTGGACGAGCTGTTCGCCCGCCTGGATCTGCCCCTGGCCCATCGCCCGGATGCCGAAACCATCATCGACACCCGGGTGGCGGGGCATGATGCCGAATATGAACTGAGCTGGCTGGACTTTTCCGGGGGGCGTTTCATTCTCGCCCGCAATCATCTGCCCAAAGGCACCAGGGTGCGCCTGCAGGTGAAGGCCAACGACGTGAGCATCACCCTGACCCGCCAGCAGGGCACCAGCATCCTGAACATCTTTCCCGCTGTCGTGGATGCCCTGGCCGAGGATGACAGGGCCAAGGTCATGGTACGCCTGATGCTGGGGGACCAGCCCCTGCTGTGCCGCATCACCCGCAAGTCGGCGGCAGATCTGGCCCTGGCCCCGGGCAAGGCGGTGTTCGCCCAGGTCAAGAGCGTGGCTCTCCTGTGACCGGATGCCAAGGGTGGAGAATGCAGAAAAACATGATATTCTGATGCGTTTCCCGGAGGCTGTCGCTCCGGGTTGTGCCTGTCACTGAGTTTCGGGAGAGCCGCAAGCCATGATCATCACCCTTTCACCCTCCAAGGGCCAGGATTTCGAAACCCCGGTGGCGCTGGACGATGCCACGGTGCCAGCCATGCTGGATGATTCCATGACGCTCATCGAGGAACTGCGCAAATACAACGCAGACCAGGTGAGGGAACTCATGGAGGTGAGCGAAAACATCGCGCGGCTCAACGTGGATCGTTACAAGGCCTTTTCCCTGCCCTTCACCCCGCGGAATGCCAAGCCCGCCCTCTTTGCCTTCAAGGGTGACGTGTACCGGGGCATTCCCGTGGAGGAATATGACCCGGAGGACCTGGATTTCGCCCAGCGGCATCTGCGCATCCTGTCGGGCCTGTACGGCTGCCTGCGGCCCCTGGATCTCATCCAGCCCTACCGCCTGGAGATGAAGACCAAGCTGAGAAATCCCCGGGGTGACAATCTGTACCAGTTCTGGGGCGACCGCCTGACCCTGTGTATCAATGAGGAACTCAAGAAACAGCAGGAGCCAACCCTGGTGAACCTGGCTTCCAACGAGTATTTCAAGGCAGTGAAGCCAAAACTGCTGGAGGGCCGCCTGCTGAATATCGCTTTCAAGGAAGAGAAGAACGGCAAGGCGCGCGTCATTGCCGTGTTCGCCAAACGCGCCCGGGGCATGATGGCGGATTACATCATCCGCAACCGTATAGAAGCCTCCGAGGATATCAAGGGGTTCGACATGGAGGGCTATCGCTATTCCGAGGCGGATTCGGATGACAGGCAATGGGTGTTCCGGCGGCCCCAGCCATGAAACATGGATGCAATCCCCGGAGTTTTGTGCAATAATGAGAATTGTTCGCATTAAAAGCCATACGCCATGACCCATCAGACACTGTCTCAGGTTCCCCCCGGCCACCGGGTGCGCCTGGTTTCCATAGAAGGAGACCGGCTGCTCGCGCGTCGCCTGCTTGCCCTGGGATTGAGCGTGGGGAATGAAGTGGAAGTGCTGCACCGCCGCAAGGGCGACGTGGTGGTGGGCCGCGGCGGCAACCGCCTGGCCCTGGGGCATGACATTGCCGACCGCCTGGTGATCCAGGAGCTTTCCTGATGGGACGCGCCTGCTGTGACAAGGCCGTGCCCTTGCGCGGCGATTTCTCCCTGACCATCGCCATTGCCGGCAATCCCAATTGCGGCAAGTCCGCCCTGTTCAATACCTTCACCGGCATCCGCCAGACCACGGGCAACTGGCCCGGGGTCACCGTGGACCGCAAGGAAGGCCAGTTCGACCTGGAGCAGTACAAGGTCAGGATCATCGACCTGCCGGGCATCTACAGCCTGGATGCGTCCTCTATCGACGAGGAGATCACCAGGGACTACCTCCTGTCCCGGGAGGCGGACCTCATCATCAACGTGGTGGATGCCTCCAACCTGGAGCGCAACCTGTACTTCACCGTGCAGCTCCTGGAAATGGGCGTGCCCATGGTCATCGCCCTCAACATGATGGACGTGGCGCGCAAGCGGGGCATAGCCATCGACGTGGACAAGCTGACCGGGGAGCTGGGCTGCCCGGTGGTGCCCGTGGTGGCCACCACGGGTGAAGGCACCGCCGAACTCAAGGCGCGCATGCTGGCCGTGGCCACGGGGGCCGAATGCGGGGGCTTCGCCCTGGCCAACGACGAGGTGGTGGAGCAGGCCGTGGCCGAGCTGGAAACCCATCTTGGCGATGAGAACCCCGCCAACCGCCACTGGCTGGCCCTGAAGATGCTCGAATCCGATGAGCATATTCCCCCCAATGCCGGCGAGGCCCTGTGTGAGTTGGTGAGCCACTGGCGCAAGGCCATCGAGGATCGCAGCGGCGAGGAAGCGGACATCCATATCAGCGACAGCCGCTTCAGCCACGCCCATGCCCTGGCGCAGACCGTGGTGAAGGAACGGGGCCGGCTGGGGCGCACCCTGTCCGACCGCATCGATTCCGTGGTGCTGAGCCGCTGGCTGGGGGTGCCGATATTCCTGTTCATGATGTATCTCATGTTCATGTTCACCATCAATATCGGCGGCGCTTTCGTGGATTTCTTCGATGGCGTGGCGGGGGCTTTCTTCGTGGATGGGCTGGGTGAGCTGTTGAGTGCTGCCGGCGCGCCGGACTGGTTGCGGGTGCTGCTCGCGGACGGTGTCGGCGGCGGCCTGCAGGTGGTGGCCACCTTCATTCCCATCATCTCCGGCCTGTACCTGTTCCTGTCTGCCCTGGAGGATTCGGGCTACATGGCCCGGGCGGCTTTCGTCATGGACCGCTTCATGCGCAGCATCGGCCTGCCGGGCAAGGCCTTCGTGCCGCTGATCGTGGGCTTTGGCTGCAACGTGCCGGCCATCATGGCCACCCGCACCCTGGAGAACATCCGCGAGCGCAAGCTCACCATACTCATGAATCCCTTCATGTCCTGCGGCGCGCGCCTGCCGGTGTATGTGCTCTTTGCCGCGGCCTTCTTTCCCGACAATGGTCAGAACCTGGTGTTCAGCCTGTACCTCATCGGCATCCTGGTGGCGGTGTTCACAGGGCTGATCATGAAAAAAACCCTGCTGCGGGGTGAGAGCGCGGGCTTCATGATGGAGCTGCCCCCCTATCACCTGCCCACCCTCAAAGGGGTGCTGCTGCGCACCTGGGACCGGGTGAAGCTGTTCATCCGCGAGGCTGGCAAGATCATCGTGGTCATGGTGCTGGTGCTGAATGTGCTCAATTCCATCGGCACGGACGGCTCCTTTGGCAACGAGGATTCCGACAAGTCCGTGCTCAGCGTCACGGCCCAGGCCCTGACCCCGGCCTTTGCACCCATGGGCATACACCAGGACAACTGGCCTGCCGTGGTGGGCATCATGTCCGGCGTGCTGGCCAAGGAAGTGGTGGTGGGCACCCTGGACACCCTGTACACCCGTCTGGCGGAGCAGACTTCCGGCGCCCCGGCTGAAGAACAGGCCTTTGATCTTTGGCAGGCACTCGAAGACGCCGCGGCTACGGTGCCGGAAAACCTTTCCGGCCTGGGCGAGCTGCTCACGGATCCCCTGGGTCTGGGGGCTGCCGATATCGAGGATATCTCGGAAGTGGCGGCGGAACAGGAGGTGCACATGGATGTGTTTGGCGCCATGGCAGCGCGTTTCGACGGCCAGGTCGGCGCCTTTGCCTACCTGCTGTTCGTGCTGCTCTATTTCCCCTGCGTGGCCACCATCGGCGCCATCAAGCGCGAGGCAGGCGGTCCCTGGGCGGCTTTCGTGGCCTTCTGGACCACCAGCGTGGCCTATGTGACGGCCAGCATCTGGTACCAGTCCGCCACCTGGAGCCAGCACCCGGGCGCATCCGCCCTGGCCATTGGGCTGCTGCTGGGCTACATCCTGCTCATCATCCTGGGCCTCAAGCGCTGGGTGAGCCATGAAAAGCCGGCACTGGTAACGCCGGCCGTGGAGCGCGGCTGATGCTTGCCGACATCAGAGCCTATCTGCAGGAACGGGGACAGGCGACGCTTGCCGATATCGCCCGGCACCTGGACGTGACGCCGGAGCTGGCCCGGGAGATGCTGGCGCTGTGGATCAGAAAAGGCAAAGTGCAGCGGATGGTCGCCACGCCATCCTGCGTAACCCGCTGCTCCCAGTGCGATCCGGCCACGACAGAGATCTACGCCTGGGGGAAGGCAGCACCGCCGGATGCCTTTCTGCAGCAGAAATGCAGTCTTTCCTGAGCTCGGGGAAAACTTCCGGACAAAAGAAAAGCGGCCTTGCGGCCGCTTTTCTTGTATTGCCCTGAGGCTCAGTTTCCGTGGTTGGACATTTTCGTGCTCATGAGCAGGACATCGTAGGGGCCGACCAGGTCGATGACCTGCGGATCCCCGGTATCCGACATGATGCCTGTCTTCTCCGCAGTGAAGATGAAGAAGTATTCCCCGGGCAGTGAGGCGCCCAGGTCGACGACCTGACCCGGCTCGATGGGGCTGTCCATGAGTCGGACCTGGGTGTCTCCCCGCTGAATCCTCAGATGAACCTTTTCAAATTCGCAGTCCGTGCGGGTACAGATCTGAATCCGCAGCTGCTCATTGCCGTCCGAGGTGTAACTGTACACGTCGGTGTCATAGGCGAATATGCCCATCCACTCCGTTTTTGCCGGAGTGACGGTTTCCTGGGCATAACAGGCAAAGTCGGGATCGTTTTCCGAGCCGGCCGGGATGGGGTTGCCTCCCGGAGGATTGACGTCGTTGCGATTGGGGTGCGCGGGATCCAGGGGATCGCCGGAGGCGGGATCCTTGGTCACGTCACATTCACAGCTGCCGTTGTTGAAGCCATACCAGTCGTTGTTGGCAGGGTCATTGAGCTTGTCGCTGGTGCAGCCTTTGTAGAAATACTCGTACTCCACCTTTTCCGGCGTAGTGACTTTCTTTTTCTTGACCAGGGTACGACCGAATGTGCCCACCATGGCCACATTGGAACGCAGGGGGTCGGCATGTTTCGGATCGTTGTTGGGCTCGGTTTCCGTATCGAAGCGGTTTTCGTCCGGGTTGGCCGTGACCTGCCCCGTGTCTTCCAGGCGGGCCGCTATATTGTAGCCGCGGAAATCGCCGCCATTCTCCTTGGACGCCACGGAAATGTAATAGGTGCCGGTCCTGCCCAGGGTGACTTCGGTGACTTTAGCAGAATCCACGGGAGAAACTTCTTTCTGTCCGGATTGGTCGTCAGAGGGCGCTGGTGCCTGCCCGCCGCCACCGCCCTGGCTGTTGTCACTGTCGAAGGAGGCAATGATGTTGCCATTGAGATCTCTTACTTTGATCACCCAACCCTGCGTATCGGTGAAGTTGCCGGGATCGGCAAGAAAATACAGGGTGAGTTTCTGGCTGGGCTTGTCGGTGGTGATGTAGAACCAGTCCTCGTCGAACTCGTCCATGGTGTTGCCATGATAAAACTGGCCGAGGAGAAGTCCGTCCGCATTGAGAATATGATCGTTGGGTTCCGTTTCCCCGTAGCCCTGGTCCTTGATCATGGGATTGATCCTTACGCCACATGCAATGGGTGCGTCCCGGCAATCCTGAGTGCCGGCGTCATAGCCATCCTTGTAGTCGGCGTTCGCGTTGGGGTTTCCCGTGCCTCCCGGCCAGAATATGGCAGCCTGTGCCTGGAACACGGGAATGCTCATGGTACCCATGGCCAATGCCAGGGTGGACCAGCGAACTGTTTTCTTGAGTGAATTCTTCACTTTCATTCTCCGTAACAATGCTGTGGGCTGTACGCGTCTGTCGGCCGCTTTGCCTTCTCACATTTTGTATTCATGCTCAACTCCCGTGCGGAGGCAGTTTGGTACTGCGCAGCAGGAAGTTGTATGGGCCGGTGAGGTCATCCACGGTATGAACACCGGTTTCCGGGTCAACCTGGGGACCATCCACGGGTTCCGGGGAAAGTTCGAAGAAATAGACCCCGGGGCGGGCGGCGCCCATGTCAAAGCTTCGACCGGGTTGGACCGGGCCATTGAACAGAACCACGGCACCGTTTACATAAATGATGCGTACATGCACTCGGGCAAAATCACAATTGCCCTTGGTACATAGTTCGAAATGAAGCTGTTCGTTGCCCTTGGAACGGTAGCGGAACCAGTCATTGTCGTAATCATAGGCGTACTCCCACTTGCCCTTGCCGTCATCCTTTGGCCGGGCAACACAGACGTTACCCGGTGCAGTGTGGTCACAGCTGCAGTCGTCCTGTCCCAGAGGCAGGGTGCTGATGTCGGCCGGGTCACAGTTGGGCCAGACCCACTCCACGTTGTCTTCCGGCGGTATGTACCACTTGACCCAGCGGCGACCGAAGGTGCCAAACATATGGACGTTGGAACGCAGGGGGTCGGCTTGTTCCTGTAGGTCATTGGGCTCGGTTTCCGCATCATGGAAATTGGTGTCGGGATTGGGGGACATCTGGTCCGAGGGAGAGATCATGGCTGCGATGTGGTAGGTACGGTCAGCCCCTTCCTCGTCCTTGGATTCCACGGAGATGTAATACCGTCCGGGCAGTCCCAGGGTAGTCAACATGATATGGGCATCGCTGAGAGGGGTTTTTGCCAGGATGGGTTCCTGGGGATCAACCACCTCCTCGGGATTGTCACCATTGCGGTACACGTTGCCGGTGCCCGTGGTGGTGCTGTCGAAAGTGGCAATCACGTTACCGTAGCGGTCGTGCACCTTGACCAGCCAGCCTGCGGTTTCCGTATAGTCGGCCTTGTCGCCAAGGAAGTTGATCAGCAGGTTCTGGTTGGGCTTGCGGGTAGCCAGGTAGAACCAGTCTTTGTCGAACTTGTCCAGGCTGTTGGCCTGGTAGAACCGGTTGAGACGGATCCAGTCCGCTGTCTTCATGAAATCATTGGGCTCGGTTTCACCCCAACCGGGCATGGCCACCACGTCTTCCAGCAACACTTTGCAGTCCTTGGGGGCGGCAACGCAGTCCCTTTGGCCGGCTTTGTAGCCTTTTTTGTATTGCTTGGACTTCTTGTTGGGGTCGCCGCTGTCGCCTAAGCCGCCCGGCCAGTTGATGGCCGCATGGACTTGCACGCTGACGACGCTCATGATCCCCATTGCCAGGGCAAGGGCGGACCAGCGGGCGGTCTTGTTTAGTGAATTCTTCACCTTATTCCTCCATAATGATGCTGATGGCGGCGCTCGTCTGCCCCTCTCATGTTAGGGGCACGGAGCGGCCAGGCAATGCTCGCCACAATGCAGACAAGCCCAAGCATAGTAGAAAAAACAAGCTTTTTCCAATACTAGCTAATAAAACTTCTAGCTTGGCCCCCGATTTTGTGAGCTTAGGCAAGCTTAGCAGCAGCGGCTGGGCGAAGTTGTGACGCAGTAGGCCCGTTTCGCAATTCGCTTGTCACCGGCGTCAGGCCGGGATCCAGCTGGTACAATGGTTTCATGGACGTTTCCTCGATTCTCGATGGCCTGAACGCCGCTCAGCGCGAAGCCGTTTCCGCCCCGCCCTGTTCCACCCTGGTACTGGCCGGGGCCGGTTCGGGCAAGACCCGGGTGCTGGTGCACCGCATCGCCTGGCTGATCCAGGTGGAAGGGGTGTCTCCATGGGGCATCCTGGCCGTGACTTTCACCAACAAGGCAGCCAGGGAGATGCGCCAGCGCATCGAGGAGCTGCTGGGGCATCCCGTGGGCGGCATGTGGGTGGGCACCTTCCACGGCCTGGCCCACCGTCTGCTGCGCGCTCACTGGCAGGAAGCCAATTTACCCAGGGGTTTCCAGATTCTCGACAGCGACGACCAGTTCCGCCTGGTCAAGCGGGTCATTCGCGACCTCAATCTGGACGACAGCAAATGGCCGCCCCGCCAGGCCCAGTGGTTCATCAACGAACAGAAGGACGAAGGCCGCCGTCCCCAGCATCTGGAAGACGGGGGCGATCACTGGCGGCGCAACATGATTCGCATCTACACCGCCTACCAGGCGGCTTGCGAGCGGGCCGGGGCGGTGGATTTTGCCGAGCTGCTGCTGCGCGCCCATGAGCTGTGGCGTGACCGCCCCGACGTGCTGCAGCACTACCAGCAGCGCTTCCAGCATGTGCTGGTGGACGAGTTCCAGGACACCAACGCCATTCAGTACGCCTGGCTGCGTCTGTTGGCCGGGGACAGGGACAACCTGTTCGTGGTGGGGGACGACGATCAGTCCATCTATGGCTGGCGCGGCGCCCGGGTGGAGAACATCCAGGATTTTCCCCGCCATTTTCCCAATACCCAGCTGGTGAAGCTGGAGCAGAACTACCGCTCCACGGGCAATATCCTGCGTGGCGCCAACGCGGTCATCGCCAACAACCCCGAGCGTCTGGGCAAGGAGCTGTGGACCGAAGACGGTGACGGCGAGCCCATCCGCATCTATGCCGCCTTCAATGAAACCGACGAGGCGCGTTTCGTGGTGGAGCGCATCCGCGCCTTCATCGACGAGGGCCATCTGCGCGCCGAGGCAGCCATTCTCTACCGCACCACGGCCCAGTCCCGGGTGTTCGAGGAGGCCCTGCTGCAGGCAGGCATTCCCTACCGGGTCTATGGCGGCCTGCGCTTCTTCGAGCGGGCGGAGATCAAGGACGCCCTGGCCTATCTGCGCCAGCTGTCCAACCCCCATGACGACTCCGCTTTCGAGCGCGCCGTGAACCAGCCTCCCCGGGGCATTGGCGCCAAGACCCTGGATGCCGTGCGCGCCCATGCCCGGGATTTCAACTGCTCCCTGTGGCAGGCCAGCGAAGACCTGCTGCGTGGCGGCGGCATGACGCCGAGAGCGGCGAAAGCGCTGCAGGGCTACCTGGATATCATTCACGAGATGCGCGCGGCCACGGAAGACCTGCCCTTGTGGGAAACCGCAGGGCATGTCATCCATCACAGCGGCCTGCCGGAACATTTCAAGAAATCCCGGGACGGCAAGGGCCAGGACCGCATCGAGAACCTGGAGGAACTGGTGAACGCCACCCGCCAGTTCATCCATGAGCCGGAAGAGGACGAGGTCATGTCCGAGCTGGACGCCTTTCTTGCCCACGCCGCCCTGGAGGCCGGGGACAACCAGGCCCAGGAATACGAGGACAGCGTGCAGCTCATGACCCTGCATTCCGCCAAGGGCCTGGAGTTCCCCCTGGTGTTCATGGTGGGCGTGGAAGAAGGCCTGTTCCCCCACAGCATGTCCGCCGAGGACCCCGCCCGCCTGGAGGAAGAACGCCGCCTCTGCTACGTGGGCATGACCCGGGCCATGCAGCAGCTCTATATGAGCTACGCGGAAAACCGCCGTCTGCATGGCCAGGAATCCTACCCACTGCCATCCCGTTTTCTGCGGGAGATTCCCGCGGAAGTCACCGAAGAAGTCCGTGCCCGCCCGGCCATCGCCCGCCCCTACAGCGCCCCGGGCGGCTCTCTGGACGATGCCGTGGAAAGCACCGGCTTTGCCCTGGGCCAGCGGGTGAGTCATGCCAAGTTTGGCGAAGGCGTGGTCCTCAATGCCGAAGGCCAGGGCAGCAGCGCCCGGGTGCAGGTGAATTTCGAGAGTGTGGGGAGCAAGTGGCTGGTGGTGGCTTATGCAAATCTGCAGCGGCTTTGAAGCCTGACTGTCCCAATCCACTAATTTGCCACCTCAAATCAAGATACTAACGAGGTGCGAAATAGCCTGTACCTTGACAGGCATTCGAGGCGATGAATAGAGGCTCGTCTGTAGGTCGGACTTCAGTCCGACAAATAACGGCGGATTGTCGGGCTGAAGCCCGACCTACAGTCATTGAACTCCCACATTGCGGGTTTTGGCATGCGCCGTCCACTTCACCACGATTGAATATCCTTCAATACTTCCTCAGCGGTTTGGGTTTTGTTTTCGGCAGCATCCTGTCGCCCCCCGGCGGATGTTCTCCAGCATATATAACCGGTAAATCATCTCTTCAGTATCGGCGTCATCCGGTAATTGCTGGATGATGTTGAGTGCGTCCTGTTTGGCGGTGTGCATGGTGGATTCCTCGCTGTTACAGCTTGCTTGGCCGCGTACCAACTTATCGATGAACCCTGTTACATCTGATTTCTTCACCAGGCTGCCCCTTACAGTCAAGGCATGCTGGCCTTCGTCCGGCAAACGAACGGACTGCTGGCAGAGTTGGTGCAGCTGGTAGTTCCTGATCTTCAAATTCTGTGATGGTTCTTGCTCTCCTGACAACTAATCCAGGACAATCTGGAGAATATCAGCGATGTTTACGTGGTAAAGATACATAGGTGGAACTTTGAGAGTGTGGGGGCGAGTGGCTGGTGGTGGCTTACGCCAACCTGCAGCCGGTGTGAACCGGCGCAGGCCGGCGGAGAGCATCAGCGAAGATCGAAACGATCCAGGTGCATGACCTTGCTCCAGGCAGCGGCGAAATCCCGGACGAACTTTTCGCCGGCGTCTTCACCAGCGTAGACCTCTGACAAAGCCCGCAGCTCGGAATCCGCGCCGAAGACCAGGTCCACCCGGCTGGCGCGCCAGCGCACCTCTCCG
Organism: Sedimenticola sp.; assembly: GCA_027026755.1. Lineage (GTDB taxonomy): Bacteria > Pseudomonadota > Gammaproteobacteria > Chromatiales > Chromatiaceae > Thiolapillus. The sequence continues at coordinate 46,546 of JALVNE010000005.1, forward strand.
GTTTTCCTGTCCACGCCTTCGAACAGTTCCTTTTCCCCGTCCACCGGTTGCCACCGGGTCGCCATGTCCAGCAAGTTGACGAAGAAGTCGTTGCTCAGCACGCCGGGGCGGTGGGTGAACACCCCGTGGGGGGAGCGGCCGTGATTGGCGTCCAGTACCCGCATGCCCCCCACCAGCACGGTCATCTCCGCCGGGGTCAGGGTGAGCAGCTGCGCCTTGTCCACCAGCAGCTCCTCGGGACGGCAGCGGTACCCCGCGTTGTTGTAGTTGCGGAAGCCGTCGGCGACGGGCTCGAGCACCGCGAAGGCGGCCTCGTCGGTCTGTTCCCGGGAGGCATCCATGCGCCCCGGTGCAAAGGGCAGCTGGACCGGGTGGCCCGCATCGGCGGCCGCCTGCTCCACCGCCGCGCAGCCGCCCAGGACGATGAGATCGGCGAGGGAGACGCGCTTGTCGCCGGCCTGGCCCGCGTTGAACTCACGCTGCACGGCCTCGAGCATGCCCAGCACCCGGCCCAGGCGCGCCGGTTCGTTCACATCCCAGTGGTTCTGCGGCGCCAGCCGGATGCGCGCGCCGTTGGCCCCGCCGCGCTTGTCCGAATCCCGGTAGGTGGAGGCGGCGGCCCAGGCGGTGAACACCAGGTCGGACAGGCCCAGCCCGGAGGCGAGCAGAGCCTTTTTCAGCTTGCCCATGTCATCGGCATCGATGAGTTCGTGATCGCAGGGGGGGATGGGGTCCTGCCAGATCAACTCCTCGTCCGGCACCTCGGGACCGAGATAGCGGATACGGGGCCCCATGTCCCGGTGGGTGAGCTTGAACCAGGCGCGGGCGAAGGCGTCGGCAAACTGGTCCGGGTGGTCGCGGAAGCGCCGGGCGATGGCGGCATAGGCGGGATCCTCGCGCATGGCCATGTCCGCGTCGGTCATGATGATGGGAAGCCTGCGCCCGGGATCGTCCACCGCCGGGGCCGTGTTGCCCTCGTGGCTGTCCCTGGGCGTCCACTGCCAGGCCCCGGCCGGGCTCCTGGTCAGCACCCATTCGTTGTCGAACAGCATCTCCAGGTAGCTGTTGTCCCAGCGGGTGGGGGTGGGCGTCCAGGCGCCTTCCAGGCCGCTGCCGATCTGGTCCGCCCCCTTGCCGGTGCCGAAACGGCTCTTCCAGCCCAGGCCCTGCTGCTCCACCGGGGCGGCCTCGGGCTCGGGCCCCACCAGGGACGGATCCCCGGCGCCGTGACACTTGCCGAAGGTGTGCCCGCCGCAGGTCAGGGCCACCGTCTCCTCGTCGTTCATGCCCATGCGGGCGAAGGTTTCCCGCACCTCCCGGGCAGTGGCCAGGGGGTCGGGATTGCCTCCGGGGCCTTCCGGGTTGACATAGATCAGCCCCATCTGCACCGCCGCCAGGGGGGCTTCCAGGCTCTGCTCCTGGTGGCGGCGGTCGTCCAGCCAGGCCTCCTCCATGCCCCAGTAGACATCCTTCTCCGGCTCCCAGATGTCCTCGCGGCCGCCGCCGAAGCCGAAGGTCTGCAGGCCCATGGACTCCAGGGCGACGTTCCCGGCCAGGATCATCAGGTCGGCCCAGGAGATCTTCTGGCCGTACTTCCGCTTGACCGGCCAGAGCAGCCGCCGCGCTTTGTCGAGGTTGACGTTGTCGGGCCAGCTGTTCAGGGGCGCGAAACGCTGGTTGCCGGAGGCGGCGCCGCCGCGGCCGTCCCTGATCCGGTAGGTGCCGGCGCTGTGCCAGGCCATGCGGATGAAGAGGGGGCCGTAATGGCCGTAGTCTGCCGGCCACCAGTCCTGGGAATCGGTCATCAGGGCCCGCAGATCCGCCTTCACCGCCTCCAGGTCCAGGCTCCCGAAGGCCTGGGCATAGTCGAAGTCCGGATCCAGGGGGGTGGAACGGGAGCCGTGCTGGCGCAGGATGTCCAGGCGCAGCCGCTGGGGCCACCAGGTTTCATTGGTGGGAATGTCGGCAACCGCCGCTGTATGGAAAGGGCATTTGTTGGTACTCATGGTGTCCTCCTGTCGCGTGGTGACTTTGTTGTTGAGTGCATTTTGAGTGTGGTTCACGCCACCGGATTAACCAAATACATAGTTACTATTCTGAAGATAGTGACAGACTATTAACTCTGCCTCTGCACCTGTTCCGGTATCTCCCGGGATGGATTTCCCGGGTCAACGATCTGTTGGTATGAAGTTTATTCAGGTGTTGACCGGGAAATGTTAAATCCTATATAAGTGCTGTGGTTGTCACCTTGGTTCTTCCCGGAAGGACTGACGGATGCATGGAATCGAATCACACGATCAAGGAGCCCGGTAATGCCAGTCCTTTCTTTGTCAGATCCCAAACGTTTTCTGCTGTTTGTATTACTGCTGATGGCTTCGGCGGTCATGCCGGCTTTGCTCAAAGCCGCTGATGCGCCTGCTCGGGGGAATTCCCTGGAAGCGCGCGTGGCCTGTCAGATCCTGATCGAGGATCTCCGCTGGTCCCATCAGATCTGGCCCGACGCGAATCCCACTCCCAAGCCCGCCCGGTCCGAGGTGCTGTCCGATGCGCAGATACGCGCTGCGGTGGAAGAGAACTTGCGCATGGAAGCCGCACTGAAAGCCCTGTACGGCATCAGCATAGATGCCGCCATGCTGCAGGCGGAAATGGATCGCATGGCCAGGGGCACGCGAGCGCCGGCTCGTTTGAAGGAGCTGTTTGTCGCCCTGAACAAAGATCCCCGGCGCATTGCGGATTGTGTGGCGCGTCCCCAACTGGTGAAGCGGATGCTGCGGAAACGCTATCAATGGGACCAGCGCATCCACGACAGCTTGCTGCATCAGGCGCAATCCGCCATCGAGGCGGGGGCGGCCACGGGTTTGAACGCCAGCCTGCCTGAGGGGGCCGTGGAGAACCGGCTGGTATTCCTGCGCAGGAGCGCTTCTGAAGGCGGCAGGGAAGTGGAAGGGGCGGTTTTGCTCGATGATGAGGAATTCGATCACGAGCTGGCACAGCGGACTTCCCGTTCCCATAACGGGAATGAGGCTGCCCGTCAATCCCCCCGTCTTCAGGAAAACCGGGCGGCTTTCTTTCTTGAGCAAGTGCTCAGCAGTACAAAAGACCGTCTGGAGCTGCGGCGTTTGATCTGGAAAAAAATGCCTTTCGATAAATGGTGGAGCACCGTAAGGAATACGATGCCTATTCCTGTTGCCTTGTCCGCTGCGCAGTCATTGCGCTTGCCTGAGGTCACCAATGTTCTTCCCGGGCAGCAGACGAGGTTGTCTGGAAGCATCCCCGCCGACAGCTGGAGACAGGGAGCACCATTGTTGATGCCGAGAACAGGCCATACCGTGGTGTGGACAGGAAGTGAAATGATTGTCTGGGGTGGGGAGCATGCGAATGAACTCCTGGACACGGGCGCCCGTTACAATCCCGTAACGGATGTCTGGACATCTGTCAGCCTTGCTGGCGCGCCGGAAAAAAGAACAGATCATACAGCGGTATGGACCGGAAGCGAGATGATCGTCTGGGGAGGACGGGGCGAGTCTGGCGCGCTTTCCACGGGGGGGCGCTATAACCCGGCCACGGACAGTTGGGAAGCCACTTCCACCACAAACCTGCCTGATGCAAGGCACTCCCACAGTGCCGTCTGGGCCGGTAACCTGATGATCGTCTGGGGTGGCAAGGATGGTGGGTATGGCTATTTTGCCACTGGCAGCCGATATGATCCGGTACGGGACGAATGGACCGGGATGAATTCTGTTGGGGCGCCCAGCGCCCGATCCGGGCATTCGGCCGTGTGGACGGGGTCGCAGATGATCATATGGGGAGGGGAAGGCGCTACCGAAACCAATACGGGTGGGCGGTATGACCCCGTCGCGGATACCTGGCAGCCAACGAATCCCATGGCACCCAGCGCCAGGACTGAACATACCGCAGTCTGGACGGGTAAGGAAATGATCGTGTGGGGTGGAAGAAGCTCTACTTATTCCGTCGATACGGGAGGCAGGTATGATCCCGTCACGGACAGCTGGAAGGAAACCAGCCTGGTGGCCCCTGCAGCAAGGTATGGCCATACTGCGGTCTGGACGGGTAAGGAAATGATCGTATGGGGGGGCTTTGGCCAGGACGTGATGTATACAGGTGGAAAATATGATCCGACTACCGATGTCTGGTCGGACACCAATACCATTGGTGCCATTGCGGGAAGGTACAGGCATACTGCCGTGTGGACGGGCGAGGTGATGCTCGTATGGGGCGGTTCAGCATCAAGCTGGTCGGGTGCGTTGGGAGATGGTGGTCAATATGATCCTGAAACAGATGGATGGATGCCTATGGAAATGGCGTCGCCCGCACCAAGGGCAAGCCATACAGCTGTCTGGACGGGGTCTGAAATGATCGTCTGGGGCGGCTACCCTGTTGCCTTCGGAGACGATGTAGGCGCGCGCTATGATCCCTCGACCAACAGTTGGTCTGCCCTCAACACATGGAACTCACCTCAGTCACGTGTGGGACATACCGCCGTCTGGACAGGCCAGGAAATGATCGTCTGGGGGGGTGGCGCGGCCGGCTATTCCGGTTCGAACACTTACAATACCGGTGGGCGCTACAACCCAATCACCGACAGCTGGGTGCCAACCAATGCCATCGCGCCCCAGCAGCGGAAAAACCATACAGCGGTCTGGACGGGTAGCGAGATGATTGTCTGGGGTGGAAGTTACGAGGGTTATGCCCTGTCCACAGGGGGAAGATACCGGCCGGACACCGATACCTGGACCAACGTCAGTGCCATTGGAGCCCCCGATCGCAGAGAAAAACACACAGCGGTCTGGACAGGCTCTGGGATGATCGTCTGGGGAGGAGCCAGGGACTGGAGTGACTATGTCAACACGGGAGGTATCTACGATCCTGTGAGTGACACATGGCGTGCCACGAGTACCATGGCGCCGTCGGCCAGAAGTGGGCATACAGCTGTCTGGACAGGATCGGAAATGATCGTCTGGGGGGGCGATCAGAATAATTCTTCCTATGTCAATACGGGGGGACGATATGATCCTGATGCCGACATCTGGCGGGATACCAATACGGTGGGCGCGCCCATGGGACGCAGTGGTCATACCTCAGTCTGGACAGGATCGGAAATGATCATCTGGGGTGGGGAGAATAACAACCCCCTGGGCAATGAAGCCTGGCGCTACAAGCCTGCCGATGACTCCTGGATGCAGAGCAGTGCCATCGATGCGCCTGCCCTTACTTCCCACCATACAGCCGTATGGACAGGCAGAGAGATGATCGTATGGGGTGGGCTGAACAGTACAGGCATCCCCGGCATGTATTATCCTTATGCCCTGACTTTCAAGGACGTTGCTCCAGAGTACTGGGCCTATGAAGCCATAGAGGCTCTGGCGGCCAGTGGTATCAGCGGGGGCTGTGGGGATGGCAACTTCTGCCCGGATCAGGCAGTCTCCCGGGCGCAAATCGCCGTATTTCTGGAACGCGCGATGCACGGCTCGGCTTTCGTGCCTCCCGCGGCTTCCGGGACGGTATTTGCAGACATTCCTCAAAGCTACTGGGCCGCGGACTGGATCGAGCAGCTGGCTGCGGATGGCATAACAAGTGGCTGCGGAGGGGGAAATTACTGCCCCGAGGCATCCGTGGACCGGGCTTCCATTGCGGTGCTTCTGTTGCGAGCTGTCCACGGTGCCGCTTACACGCCGCCGCCCGCCAGTGGCAACCTGTTTGGTGATGTGCCGGCCGATCACTGGGCGGCTGCCTGGATCGAGCAGCTAGTGGCTGAAGGCATCACATCCGGTTGTGGTGGCGGCGACTATTGCCCTGGTATGTCGGTCACCCGGGCGCAAATGGCCGTGTTGCTGGTGAAGAGCTTTGGCCTGTAAGAATCGTCTGGCTGCTTCGCCTACGGATGATAAGCCTTGCTCAGTTCATGCACGGCTTCAATCATGGCGGCGGCATGATCGGGATCGACGCCGGGATGGATGCCGTGGCCCAGGTTGAACACATGGCCGCTGCCGTGGCCATAGCTTTCCAGAATCCTGGCCACGGATTTGCGGATGACTTTCGGTGAGGCATAGAGGGTGCTGGGGTCCATATTGCCTTGCAGGGCCACTTTGTTTCCCACCCGCTGGCGGGCTTCACCGATGTCGGTGGTCCAGTCCAGGCCCAGGGCGTCACAGCCCGTGTCTGCCATAGATTCCAGCCACTGACCGCCGCCCTTGGTGAACAGCACCACGGGCACCTTGCGCCCTTCGGCTTCCCGGGTCAGGCCTTCCACGATGCGCTGCATGTAGGCCAGGGAGAATTCCCGGTAGTCCGCGGGGGTGAGGGTGCCGCCCCAGGTGTCGAAGATCATCACCGCCTGGGCGCCGGCGGCGATCTGGGCGTTGAGATAAGAAGTGACGGACTGGGCCAGCTTGTCCAGCAGGGCGTGCATGAGATCCGGGCGGTCGAACATCATGCCCTTGGACAGGGCGAAGTTCTTGGTGCTGCCGCCTTCCACCATGTAGGTGGCCAGGGTCCAGGGGCTGCCAGAGAAGCCGATGAGGGGCACCCGGCCGTCCAGCTCCCGGCGGATGGTGCGCACGGCATCCATCACATAGCGCAGTTCTTCCTCGGGATCGGGCACCGGCAGGGCATCGATGGCGGCCTTGTCCTGCACCGGACGCTCGAAGCGCGGCCCCTCTCCTTCCTCGAAATACAGCCCCAGGCCCATGGCGTCGGGGATGGTGAGAATGTCGGAGAACAGGATGGCGGCATCCAGGGGAAAACGATCCAGAGGCTGGATGGTGACTTCGCAGGCCAGCTCCGGGTTCTGACACAGACTGAGGAAATCACCCGCCTTTTCCCGGGTGGCGCGGTACTCGGGCAGATAGCGCCCGGCCTGGCGCATCATCCACACGGGGGTCATGTCAACGGGTTCGCGCAGCAGGGCGCGCAGGAGTCGGTCGTTCTTCAGTGTGCTCATGGGTGTCCCGGAATAGCTGTTTGTGGCGGAGGATTTTACAGGGGTTGGCGGGGAAATGCTTCAGGAAGCGCTGAAACCCACAGGGCTCCTTTATCTAGTTAGGTTTTGGCTGGGGCGGTGTCTGCTCGGAAAAACGCTGTAAATACATCCATGGCCGCTCTTTGGCGTCCTGCCATCGCGGCACTCGTGCATCCGTGCACATCGTACGCTCCGCGTCGGCATCCATGCCTCCGAGGTTTTCCGAGCAGACACCGCCCCAGCCGGTACTTACCTCTGCGCCTTCAGCCAGGTTTCAAAATCCTGCTGGTGAGAGGCGAACAGGCCCGACTGTTTTTCCCGGGCTTCGCTCCAGGCTTTTTCCAGACGCTGACGCAGAGGCTTGTCCAGGGCCTGTGGTTTCAGAGGATGAGCATAGCCATCCCGCACCATGGCTTCGTTCAGGGAAATCTCCGAGCTGTTGTACACCACGGCGGTGAAGCGGCCGTAGCGGTCGCGGTCTTCGAGATTGATGGGCGTGGAGATCTGCTGGCCGGGCTTGACCATGGCCTTCAGATGCGCGGTGGCGGCCTTGCCCATGTCCAGCAGGGCATCTTTCGACAGGCCGGTGCGCTCCATGTCGAAATCCAGCTTGGGGTTGTCCGTGTCCTCGGGGGCGTCGATGCCCTTGAGCTGCAGCTGCACGGGCTTGCCGCCCACGGAAACCTGCAGGGTGTCGCCGTCGATGACTTCCAGCACTTCCAGGTAGGATTGGGCCTGCAGGGAGGCGCTGAACAGGATGAGCAACAGGGCAATGGTCTTCATTTGGTATTCCTCAGTGGCTGGTGCCTTCGGAGCGGCCCAGCTTGTTGTGCACATTGTACTTCCCGGAGGGTTTCTTCATGGGGAGCCGTTTCACTTCTTTCAGACTGTTGGCGTCATAGATGACGATGGCGCCATCCATGTCCCAGATGCTCACCAGGGCGTATTTGCCGTCCTTGGTGAACTCCACGTGGGCGGAGGTCTTGCCAGGGGCGGGCTTTAGGGTCTTGACGATTTTCAGGGTCTGTTTGTCGATGACGTGCATGAGGTCCCGGTTGGGGCCAAAGAACACGTCTGTCCAGGCATAGGGGCTGTTTTCGTGGCTGCGCATGAAAAAGCCTGGACCCTGGGTGGGGATGCGCCCGATGACTTTCCAGGTGCTGGTGTCCACCACCGTGACTTCCGGCTTGCGGATGTTGGGGGTGGCCAGCACCCGTGTGCCATTTCTTTCCCAGGCGATGGCGGAGCTGAGATGGGGCATGCCGGGCAGATCGATTTCCGCCACCTTGCGCTTGAGGTCCAGATCATAGACATCAGTGCCGCCAGCCCGTGAGCTGCCCACCACTTTTTCATAGTCCTGGGTCAGGAAAAAGTCGTCCAAGATGCGTTCCAGGCGGATGCGCTGCATGGGAAAGCGTCCGCCTTTCTCCAGTTCGCCGGAGTCCGGGCGGTAGTCGTGCACCCACTGGCCAAAGCCCGCGGGTGGTGTTTCATCGTAGTTGATCTCCCAAAGTTCCGGGG
>JALVNE010000006.1 GCA_027026755.1 Sedimenticola sp.
AGGCGTTGATCGCCTTCATGCGTGAATTCGAACAAGCCAACGCCTGAACGGCAGGACGGATACAGATGTACAAGATTCTCACCCTGAACAATATTTCAGCCGCCGGCCTGGACAGGCTGCCCCGCGATCGCTATGAGGTGGCTTCCGAGATCACCCATCCGGATGCCATCCTGCTGCGTTCTTACAAGATGCATGACATGGAGATCCCCGACACCGTGAAGGCCATAGGCCGGGCGGGCGCCGGCGTGAACAACATCCCCGTGGACAGGATGACGGAACAAGGCATTCCCGTATTCAACGCCCCGGGTGCCAATTCCAACGCGGTGAAGGAACTGGTGATTGCGGGCATGCTCATGGCGGCGCGCAATATCGGCCCCGCCTGGGAATTTGCCAAGAGTCTGGAAGGCGAGGATGCCGAGATCACCAAGGCGGTGGAAGCGGGCAAGAAGAACTTCGTGGGTTTCGAGCTGCCCGGTCGCACCCTGGGCGTGGTGGGCCTGGGCGCCATCGGTGTCAGGATATGCAACGCCGCCCATGATCTGGGCATGAAGGTGGTGGGCTTCGATCCTTCCATCACCGTGAAATCCGCCTGGAAGCTCAAGGCCGACGTGGAGCAGGCCCTGTCCATCGACGACCTGCTGTCCCGTTCCGATTTCGTCACCTTCCATGTGCCCCTGACCGAGCACACGGCGAACATGATCAACGAAGAGCGCATCAAGCTCATGCCGGACAATGCCGTGGTGCTGAACTTCGCCCGCAATGGCATCGTCGATGATGAAGCGGTGGTAAAAGCTCTGGATGACGGCAAGCTCTACGCCTATGTCTGTGATTTTCCCAGCAATCTGCTCAAGGATCATCCGCGCTGTCTGACCCTGCCACATCTCGGCGCTTCCACCCGCGAGGCAGAGGAGAACTGCGCTATCATGGTGGCGGACGAGATCCGCGCTTGGCTGGAGGATGGCAACATCAGCAACTCGGTGAACTTTCCCGAGATCAACCTGCCTCATGGCGACAACCCGCGCCTGGTGGTGGTGAACAGCAATGTGCCCAACATGCTGGGACAGATTTCCACGGATCTGGCCGAGGCCGGTCTGAACATCGTGGACATGCTCAACAAGTCCCGGGGCGATATCGCCGTGACCCTCATCGACCTGGAAGTCCAACCGGAACAGGCGGTGATGGACAAGATTGCCGCCGTGGATGGGGTGTTGTCCGTGCGTTGCCTGAGCTGCGGGAAGTGAACTGAGGCGTCCAGCCGATCCCTGTTGGAACGAGCCATGAGTACCGAAGCCGAAAAACTCAACGCCATACGCGAGCGCATCGACAGTATCGATGAACAGATCCAGGATCTGATCAACGCCCGCGCGGCCGCGGCGGCGGAGGTGGCCCATATCAAGCAGCAGAGCGGTGGCGAGGCCCTGTACTACCGCCCCGAGCGCGAAGCCCAGGTATTGCGCAGGGTGAAGGAACGCAACAAAGGCCCTCTGGACGCCGAGGAGATGGCGCGCCTGTTCCGCGAGATCATGTCCGCCTGCCTGGCCCTGGAATATCCCCTGAAAATCGCCTTCCTGGGGCCGGAAGGCACCTTCACCCAGGCCGCCGCCCTGAAACATTTCGGTCATTCCGTGACCACCATGCCTCTGGGCTCCATCTCCGACGTGTTCCAGGAAGTGGAAGCGGGCAACTGCCAGTATGGTGTGGTGCCCGTGGAGAATTCCACCGAAGGGGTCATCAGTCATACCCTGGACATGTTCTTCACTTCGCCCCTGCAGATCTGCGGCGAAGTGACCCTGCGCATCCATCACAATCTGCTGTCCAACGCGCCGTCTCTGGATGCCATCGAAAAACTCTATTCCCACCAGCAGTCCCTGGCCCAGTGCCGGGGCTGGCTGGACCGGCACCTGCCCAACGTAGAGCGCATTGCCGTGGGCAGCAATGCCGAAGCAGCGGCTATTGCCCGGGAAGATCCAAGAGCGGCGGCCATTGCCAGCGAAACCGCCGGCGAGATTTACAATCTGGGGGTGCTGGCGCACAACATCGAGGACGAGCCGGGCAATACCACGCGCTTTCTCATCATCGGCAAGCAAGAAGTGCCGCCCTCCGGCGAGGACAAGACCAGCCTGCTGATTTCCACCAAGAACGAGGCGGGTGGCCTGCACCGGCTGCTGGAACCCCTGGCCAGGCATGGCGTGAGCATGACCCGTATCGAGTCACGCCCGTCCCGCCGCGGCATGTGGGATTATGTGTTCTTCATCGACGTGGACGGCCACAAGGACGAGCCTCATGTGGCCAAGGCTCTGGCCGCTCTGGAGAAACAGGCGGGCATGTACAAGGTGCTGGGTTCCTATCCCAAGGCCGTGCTGTAGTCAGGAGGCTGGTACGCTGCTGGGCGGTGTGCCGTAAAGGCGGGGGACGGATCCGGCAGTCAGCCTGTCAGTATTTCTTCGCGGTTTGTTCTATGACTTTACCGCCTTTCTGAATGTCTTTGCCCAGGCCTTCCATGGTGCTGCAGCCGGTGATGCCCAGCAGGGCAAGGGAGAGAATCAGGGTGAGGGCTGAAACGAACTTCTTCATGGCG
>JALVNE010000007.1 GCA_027026755.1 Sedimenticola sp.
CCCAGAACCGTCCGGTACAGCCGTCCTCCGCATTGGCCTGGCGGGCAATGGCCTCGTTCAGGCAGCGCATGAACCAGCTGATGGACATCAAACGCTCCCGCCAGACCTCCGCCTGCCGGGAAAGCTCGGCCTCCTGAGTCTCATGCAGAGGCTTGCCGGACAAAAACGCCTGGGAAATCAAAGTGCCGTTGAACAACTGGTGCCAGCGCTCCACCACTTCCCGCAAGGACCAGGTCTGGGCCATCCCCCTGTCCACATGCAGTACCACATGGGTATGGTTGGACATGACCGCATAGGCGCAGACATCGATGGCAAAGACTCCGGCCAGCTCCAGCAGGCGGGATTCCACCCACTCACGGCGGTGCTCGAAAGACTTTCCGGTAACCGGGTCTTCCCCGCAAAGGAAAGCGCGTCTGACGCAGCGGGAAACACAATGGTAATAGGGTGTATCGTCCAGGCTGATGAGGGCTTTTCTGGGTTTTGGCATGGGAAATCCTTTTTCCAGTGGTTTTCCAAGTGTTCTCTATTCTGCCAACGGAAGGGTGGGGTGTCAATGGGTGGGTGTCCTCAAAGACTCAAAGACTCTCAAAGACTAGGTGGGTGTCCTCAAAGACTCGATAGGTGGGTGTCCAAAACTGGGGCTGGGGGAGAGGGGTAGGGTGAGGGGAAGTGGGGCGGGCTTCAAGGCGCTTCCCTGCGTCCCGTTTCTCAGCCGGCCTCCCGCCAGTCGATGCCGCTGTCCAGGGTCTGGTGCAACTCGGGTTCCGGGGTTTTGAGGGTCACCAGTTCCTCGGCGCTCACCGGGTGGATGGCAATGGTGTTGTCGAAGTCGGCTTTGGTGGCGCCCATCTTCACCGCCACGGCAAAGCCCTGGAGCATCTCGTCCACGTTGTCGCCGATAAGGTGGATGCCCACCACTTTTTCCTCCTCCCCGGCACAGATGAGCTTCATGGCGGTACTCATGCCATGATCGGACAGGGCATGGCGCATGGGAGTGAATTCTGTCTGGTAGACAGTCACCCTGTCATGCCTTTCCCGGGCCTCGGCTTCCGTGAGCCCCACGGTGGCCACCGGGGGGTGGGCGAAGACCACGCTGGGAATGTTGTCGTAGTCCACCTTTGCCTCGGCCTGGCCGCCGAAGAGGCGCGCTGCCAGCTTGCGTCCGGCGGCGATGGCCACCGGCGTCAGGGCCGCGCGGCCGGTGATGTCGCCGATGGCATGGATGCCGGGCACGTTGGTGTCCTGGAAGGCGTCCGTGGGGATGATGCCATTGGCTTCCACCTGCACGCCAGCGGCTTCCAGGTTCAGGTAACGGGTGTTTGGCGCCCGGCCCACGGCCCAGATGACGCAGTCGAAACCGAACAGGCGCTCACCCCTGGCGCTGTGCACGGTGATGCCATGTTCGCCTTGCGCCAGGCTGTTCACAGGGAAGTCCAGGTGCAGATGTATGCCCTGCTTCTGCATTTCATTCATGAGCACCTGGCTGATCATGGGATCGAAGCGCTCCAGCACCCGGTCTTCCAGGGCGATGAGAGACACTTGGGAACCCAGAGCCTGGAGCACGCCGGCCAGCTCCACGCCGATGTAGCCCCCACCGATGATGGCCACCCGTTTTGGCTGCTCGTCCAGGCTGAAGAAGCCGTCGGAGGTGATGCCCAGTTCTGCGCCCGGCACCGGGGGCACCAGGGGATGGCCGCCGGTGGCGATAACAATGTGCTCTGCCTGGTAGTGTTCACCGTTTACCTCTATGGTGCACCTGTCGATGAAGCGGGCATGTCCCTGGATGCGGGTGATGTTCAGCTCATCCACGTAGCCGTCCCAGTAGTCGTTGATGTTGCGGATGTATTGCTCGCGGCCTTGCACCAGTTTGCGCCAGTCGGTGCGGCCCCGGCTGGTGGGGATGCCGAAAGCATTGGCGTCGTCCACGGCATGGGCCAGGCTGGCGGCATACCACATGACTTTTTTGGGCACGCAGCCGTTGTTGACGCAGGTGCCGCCCATCTTGTGGGCTTCCACCACGGCCACCTTCCTGCCGAGTTTTGCTGCGGTTTCCGCCACCGCCAGGCCGCCGCTGCCGCCGCCGATGGTGATGAGGTCGAATCTCGTGTTCATGATGCTGTCTCCGTCGTATCTGTTGCCCGCGCCGGCGGTTTCACCGGCGCGGGGTCGGGGTCATGCCGCCTCGCGGTTTGCCGTGCTCAGCCATTCCCCGAGCATGTCGGACCCCCCGATGTGTTCGCCTTCCACGAATACCTGGGGTACGGTTTCGGCGCCGGTCATGGCCCGCAGGGAACGCAGGCTGGCGTCGCGGCCGAGGACGATCTCCTCGTAGTCCATGCCGGCGGTTTCCAGCATCTCCTTTGCCCGGGCGCAGAAGGGGCAGCCCGGTTTGGTGATGATGCTCACGGCTCTGGGTTTCTCCGCCTTGGGGTTGATGTAGGCCAGCATGGTGTCGGCGTCGGAGACTTCGAAAGGGTCGCCGGGTACATCGGGCTCGATGAACATCTTTTCGATGACGCCGTCCTTGACCAGCATGGAATAGCGCCAGCTGCGCTTGCCAAAACCCAGGTCGGACTTGTCCACCAGCATGCCCATGCCTTCGGTGAATTCGCCGTTGCCGTCGGGAATCAGGGTGACGTTTTCTGCTTCCTGATCCTTTTTCCAGGCGTCCATGACGAAAGCATCGTTGACCGAGATGCAGACGATCTCGTCCACGCCGTTTTCTCGGAAGCTCTTGGCCAGCTCGTTGTAACGGGGCAGGTGGCTGGATGAGCAGGTGGGAGTGAAGGCGCCGGGCAGGGCGAACACCACCACGGTGCGGCCTTTGAAGATGTCGTCGCTGCTCAGATCGACGAATTCATGGTTCTGGCGGGTCTTGAAAATGACCTGGGGGACCTTCTGGCCTTCGATGTTTTTCATTGGAAATATCCTCGTGATGTTTAGTTAATGTCTAATCAGTGTAGGTGTATTATTGTCAACGGTTATCAATAGGTAAATTTGTAATTATTCATATATCCGATTGATTTTGACTATTCATCGTCAGGAAGGGGTCGGAGTCAAATCAGGGTAATATTTTTTGAAATCAATGGTTTGTATTGATTCTGCTCCGGCCCTGGAGGTTTCGACCCCCGAGGTTGAAGGCTACCGCTGGGGCATTACCGTGAATCTGGCGGGGTTGCGCGGCAGGCTTCCGGGCTTCAGCATCCGGGAATGAGCATTCACCTGGAAACCCATGGCCGTTTCGCCAGCCTGGGGGAAACCTTCTACAGCCGGGTTCGGCCGGAACCTCTGCCCGATCCCCGGCTGGTGAGCCTGAATCCACGCCTGGCGGCGAAATTCGGTCTGAATGAAACGGATTTCCGGAAACCGGAACTGCTGGAAATCTTTGCCGGCAACCGTCTGCCCCACGGCGCCAGTCCTCTGGCCATGCGCTATGCCGGCCACCAGTTCGGCCATTTCGTGCCCCAGCTGGGCGATGGTCGGGCCTTGATGCTTGGCGAATGGCGGGACGAGGAGGGGACGCTGTGGGAGCTGCAGCTCAAGGGCGCAGGCATGACCCCGTATTCCCGCAGCGGCGATGGGCGGGCGGTGCTGCGTTCCACCATCCGTGAATATCTGTGCTCGGAAGCCATGCATGGTCTGGGCATTCCCACCACCCGGGCCTTGTGCATCGTCGGCAGTGATGAGGAAGTGTACCGGGAGCAGATCGAAACAGCCGCCGTGCTGGCGCGCCTGGCGCCCAGCCATCTGCGCTTTGGCTCTTTCGAGGTGTTCTATTATCGGGGCCAGCATGAGCCTCTTCAGGTTCTCGGGGACTATCTTCTGAAACATCACTATCCGCAGTTGAGCGATGAAGATAACCCCTACCTGGCCTTGTTCCGGGAAGTGGTGGCGCGCACGGCCCGGCTCATTGCCCGCTGGCAGCTGGTGGGCTTTGCCCACGGCGTGATGAACACGGACAACATGTCCATGCTGGGGCTGACCCTGGACTATGGCCCTTTCGGTTTCCTCGATGCCTATGAGCCCGGCTTCGTCTGCAACCATTCGGATCATGAAGGGCGCTACGCCTTCGACCGCCAGCCCGCCATCGGCCGCTGGAATCTCACCTGCCTGGCCCAGGCCATGTTGCCCTTGTTTGCCGAGGAGCCCCAGGCAGCAGTGGAATTGGCTCAGGAGGTGCTGGATGGTTATGAGCCGGCCTTCATGGCGGCCTATGCCCAAGGCATGCGGGCCAAGCTGGGCTTGCAAACCGCGCTGTCGGAGGACCACCGGCTGGTTACGGACCTGCTGCACATCATGGCTGCCAACCGGGTGGATTACACTCGGGTCTTTCGTACCCTGGCAGGATTCAGGCGGGAGGACAAGGGCCGTTCCTGCAAAGCTGCAGACGAGTTCGTGGACAGGGAAGCCTTCTACCACTGGTCAGAGGATTATGCCGGGCGCCTGGCCCAGGAAAACCGCCGGGACAGGGAACGGGCCAAGGCCATGAACCGGGTGAACCCCAAGTATGTTCTGCGCAACTACCTGGCTCAGCAGGCCATCGACAGGGCAGAAAACGGGGACTATGCTGAAATCGGCCGGCTCCTGGCGCTACTGGCCAGCCCCTTCGACGAACAACCGGAAAATGAACCCTATGCTGCCTTGCCGCCAGATTGGGCCAGCGCACTTTCCGTGTCCTGTTCTTCCTGAGCCGGGATAACCATTGGCAGAACATGGAAATCACTGGGCAGGTTTCGGGTGTAGGAAACTTTTCCATAAAAAACAATTAGTTGTCTGGGGTGCTTGTCGGGAAAACGTGACCTGTGTCATATTTTTCACGCCCTTGGCCAGCGTTCCATGGAGCATGAGGAAACTTTTGCAACCGGGCAGGGTCATATTGACAGACGTTAGGAAACGTTGGGTCACCCCCCTCCCTTGGTGGCCCGCCGGGCCAACCGGCACCCAAACCCCGAAGCTTGCCCCCCCTCTGGCTTCGGGGTTTTCTATTTATGTGAGATATACTCCATACAGGTGCGCCACCGACAGCCCTTTCAGTGAAGTTGTAGTGGCGGATGACGCGGGGTGTTGATCGACTCCGGTGGGGACATCAGTGACGTTGGCAGCCTTGACCAATCAAGTTTTTCCTATTTGAAAAGCTATGATCTGCTCAAAGGCCGCAATGCCCAGCAGGTGTATCAGGAGATGGAATGGGAGTAAGTCCGCCCCGTCTGCGTGGCTGGACAGGGACCACGGTGGCGTGGATGCGCAGACAGAACATAGTATGTGGCCGGGGTAACAACAACGATTATTTGGAGAGACTGAATATGATCGCGTTCAAACGAATCACTGTGCTGTTGGCTGCTGTTGGGGCGGCTGCCCTGGCATTTGCCGGAGACACGAAGCAGACCGGTACGATGCAACGGCACGGCATGATGCCTCATGCCACTGACGGGAGAATCTCCCTCGGCCTTCCAGAACAAATGAAAACCCACCAACTGATGAATATGAGATCGCATCTGGAAGCGATACAAAACATAATCGGCCTGATGGAAACAGGAGATTTCGACAAGGCTTCTGAAGTGGCCCATACCAGGCTGGGCCTGACAGAAGACATGAAAAAGATGTGCAGCATGTTCAAGAACGAGGAGTTCAGGAATCTTGGATTTCAGTTTCATAACAGTGCGGATGCCCTGAGTGAAACCTTGAAGACCAAAGACATGAAGAAATCCCTTCATGCCTTACAAAACACCATGGGCTATTGTGTGCGATGTCATGCCACTTTCCGGCAATAAACCAGACATCATCTCTGGTATCGAGTTGCACTGCCGCGTTTTTCTCCGGGTGCATGGCCTGCGCATGATGGCAACCATGGCGCATCTTCGTTGAACCTCCGGCGGTAATTGCATTATCAGGGGCGAAGATCAGGAGGCTTCTCACAGTCAATAAAGATCCACGGGATCCACATCCACGGAAAAGCGCACCCGGCCCGCATCCGGCAACGAGGACAGGGCTGGCACCAAGGCCCGCAGCAGGCTCTGCAGTTCCGGGCGGCGCCCGGCCTGGAGCAGCAGCTGAGCCCGGTGCCTGCCGGCGCGTTTTTGCATGGGCGCCGGCACCGGCCCCCATACCAGTACCTCTCCCTTTGCCAGTTCTGCGGCAAGCTGGGCCACCTGCTGCAAAAAGCCTTCCGCCGTGTCCAGGCGACGGGCGCTGGCGCGAATCAGGGCCTGGCTGCTGTACGGGGGCAATGCCGCCATCTCGCGTTCCCTGAGGGCTTGCCGGGCAAAGGCGTTGTAGTCTTCCTCCACCAGGGATCGCAACAGGGGGTGTTCGGGAAAGCGGGTCTGCAGCAACACCTGGCCCGGCAGCGCCACCCTGCCCGCCCGTCCCGCTACCTGGATGATGAGCTGGGCCATGCGTTCGGCACTGCGGAAGTCGGCGGAAAACAGGCCGCTGTCCACATCCACCATGACCACCAGGGTCAGGTCGGGAAAATGATGGCCCTTGGCCAGCATCTGGGTGCCCACCAGGAGTCCGGCGCCGCCCTGCTTCACCCGGGCCAGGAGCCTGTCCAGGCTGCCCTTGCGGCTGGCGGCATCCCGGTCGATGCGCACCAGGGGATAGTCCGGAAAACGCCGGCGCAGGACCTCCTCCAGCTGTTCCGTACCCTGCCCCAGGGGGTGCAGCTCGGCAGACCCGCAGGACGGACAAACCTTTGGAAGTGGGCGCTCACTTCCACAATGATGACAGATGAGTTTGCCCTGTCCCCGGTGCAGGGTCTGGCGGGCATCGCAACGGGGACAGTCCGACAGCCAGCCGCAACCATAGCAACTGAGCACTGGCGCATATCCCCGGCGGTTGAGAAACACCATGGCCTGCTCACCCCGGCTGAGGGTCTGTTCTAGAGCCTGCATTGCCGGGGGTGACATCCCCCCGGCAAGACGCTGGTTGCGCACATCCAGAATCTGCATGGCAGGGGCTTTGGCGCCCCCGGCCCGCCGGGTCAGGCGCAACCAGCGATAGCGGCCATCCATGGCGTTCTTCAGGCTCTCTAAGGACGGTGTAGCCGAGCCCAGGACCACCGGACAGGCCGCCCGGCGGGCGCGCACCAGGGCCATGTCCCTGGCAGAATAGCGGAACCCTTCCTGCTGCTTGTAGGAGGCATCGTGCTCCTCGTCCACCAGCACCAAGCCCAGGCGCGGCATGGGCGCGAACACCGCCGAGCGGGTGCCCAGCACCAGCCGTGCCTGGCCAGTGCGCGCCAGCTGCCAGGCCTGTTCACGCTCACCTGCGCTCAAGCCTGAGTGCATCACCGCCACCGTCACCGCCAGCCGCGCCGTTACCCGGCGCACCAGCTGGGGCGTGAGCGAAATCTCCGGCACCAGCAGCAGCACGCTGCGCCCCCGGGCCAGCACCTGTTCTGCAATATGGAAATAGACCTCGGTCTTGCCGCTGCCGGTGACGCCATCCAGCAGGAAAGCCCGGTATTCGTCCAGGCCGGCGGTGACGGCCGTGACCGCTGTCTGCTGTTCAGACTCAAGATAATGAGGGAGCGTCTGGGCCCGGGCTGGCGCACCCTCCTCCATACCCAGGGCCACCCAGCCCTTGGTGCACAAGGCGTTCAGGGCAGAACGCCCTGACGGAAAACGCCGGCGAAAATCTTCCAGGCGGATACAGCCCCCCTGCTCCCGGATCCAGGCCAGCACTTCCGCCTGGCGGGGGGCGCGCTTGTTCAGCGCCCTGACTTCGTTCTCGGTGATCCGGCGCAGAAACGCATGGCTGGGCTTTGGTTTGAGGGGGGGCTTGCCTTTGCGCAAGCGCACCGGCAGGGCGGACATGAGGACTTCCCCCGGCGGATGATGATAATAGGCCGCCGCCCATTCCAGGAAGGCCAGATGCGCCTCATCCAGCAGGGGCTGCTCATCCAGAAGCCGACGGGCGGCCCTGAGACGGGAAGCGGGAAGCTCTGTTTCTTCACTCAGTTTCACCAGCAGGCCACAACGCTCGCTGGGACCAAAGGGCACCATGAGACGCTGCCCCGGCCGTAGCAAAGCAGGGTTCACATCAGGTGGCGGTAAATAGTCGAACAGGCCAAACACCGGAGCGGGCAGGGCCAGGCGCAGGATGAGGGTATTCACCAAAGACCTGCAGCCTGTGGATAACTCTGTGAGAAAAACGTCAGAATAGCTGCCATCTGATTGATTCTTCTAGGTTTGGAAAAATTCCGGGCACATGGAAACTCCCAGGGGATCACATTATGATTCAGTCACTTGCATACCAAATCCAGGGCAAAACCCGCTTTTGGGCCCATGGTGTATGCAGGCGCAGCGACATTTGTGTATAACAAGATTCCAATGCTGTCCAGCGCCCCATGGCGAATTTGCCATTCGTCCTGCCACTCCGTATCATCCTGCCATGTCAAACCCCCGGCGTCACAGCAACATGCAGCCATTCTTCCGCCTGAGTATCCTTTCTGCCGCGCTCATTCTAGCACTGCTGGCCAGCGGCTGTTCCTCCACCAAGATGAGGGAGAGCTGGGAAGCAAAGGACCTCGATGAGCCCCCGGCTCAGCGCATTCTGCTGGTGGCCATGATCAAGGATCCCGTCACCCGCCGCTATTTCGAGCAGCACTTCGTCGAGGAAGGAAGGAAGAAAGGCATCGACATCATTCCCAGTACTGACTACAGCCCCAATGCCACGGATCAGGACGAAAAACAGGAAATCATGGACCTGGTGAAAAAAACTCATGTGGATGGGGTGCTGCTGGCCCAGATCAAGGGCGTGGACAAGGAATACAAGAGTGTGCCCAGCCGCCTGGACTGGTATCCGGACGCCTTTTCCAGCATGTCTTTTTACGATTACTATTACACCAGCTACAGGGCCATTTACCGCCCCGGCTATATCGGCTCGGACAATTATTTCAACATGCACTTCCGTTATTTCTCCGTGCCTTCCCAAAGAATGCTCTGGGCGGGCAACACCGTTACCAAGAACCCCCGTTCCGTAGTGGGCACCATCACGCAGATCGCCGACGAGGTGCTCAGCGACCTCACCGGCAGCAGCCTGGTAAAGGCTAGGGGCTTCTTCCAGCGCAAGCTGGGCCAGGGAGACGAAAGCTGAGCGCTTGGGAACAGATCGCCCGTCACATCGGGGAAGCCTCCGGCAGGCCCTTCCTGCCGAAAGCGCCCACCTCCATGGGTGGCGGTTGCATCAACACCGCCATCAGGCTTTCCGACGGGAACAGGCACTGGTTCGTCAAGCTCAATCAGGCCAACCGTCTGGACATGTTCCAGGCCGAAGCCGAAGGGCTGCAGGAACTGGCGGACGCCAGGGCCATCCGCGTTCCCCGCCCCCTGTGCACGGGGATCACGGACGGACAGAGTTACATCGTCATGGAATACATTCCCCTGGGCGGATCAGGCTCCAATGCCCTGGCGGGGGAACAGCTGGCCGCCCTGCACCGCCACCAGGCCCAGGCCTTCGGCTGGAAACGCGACAATACCATCGGCTCCACCCATCAGCCCAACGACTGGACGGCGGACTGGGTGGAATTCTGGCGCAGGCATCGCCTGGGATTCCAGCTTGAGGAGGCCGCTCGCAACGGCCTGGGAAGGGATATTCAGCGCCTGGGTGAGCGGCTGCTCGATGCCTTTCCGGTCCTCATGGATCATGCTCCGGTCCCTTCCCTGCTCCATGGCGACCTCTGGGGTGGCAACCTGGGCCATGATGAGCAGGGAAACCCGGTGATCTACGACCCGGCCACTTATTACGGCGACCGGGAAGCCGAAATCGCCATGACCGAGCTGTTCGGCGGCTTCGGTGCGGCCTTCTATGATGCCTACGATGCTGCCTGGCCCCTGGATTCCGGTTACCCTACACGCCGAACCTTCTACAACCTCTACCACATCCTCAATCATGCCAACATGTTCGGCGGGGGCTATGTGGGGCAGTCGAAACGCATGATGGAGCAACTGCTGGCAGCGCTATAACGGCAACAGGGTTTTCGCAATCGGCTGATCGGTGTGGAGAATGCGATAAGGCCCACCTTTTCTAAAGGCGGTAATCATGGAATCGGGTATGGAGATACGGATGTTGAGGGCATTTCCCTGGCTGCTGCTGTGGGTGCTTGCCGCCCCTGGCGCCCAAGGCAGTGAAGCGGCGCTGCGGGACTGTACACTGACGCATCCCCGCCTTTCCCGGGTGGTGAATGCCCGCTGTGCCGATTACCAGGTGCCCCTGGATCCTGCCCGGGCCGATGGAGAGAAGATCCGGCTCCACGTGGCCGTGGTGCCCGCCAGTGGCAGGAATCCGCGCCCCGACCCCCTGTTCTTCATTGCCGGCGGACCGGGGCAGTCGGCGGTGGACTCCGCGCTGCCCTTGTGGCCCTTGTTCCGGGAGGTGTTGAAACGCCGGGATCTGGTGCTCATCGACCAGCGGGGCACGGGCAAGTCCACGCCTCTGAGCTGCAAGGCCGACGAGGAAATCGAGTTGGCCTCTGATGACGAAACCCTGATCCGGCGCACCCGCGAATGCCTGGAACGCCAGGACGTGGATGTGCGTTTTTTCACTTCGAGGCAGGCGGTGGCGGATCTGGAGTTCGTGCGCCAGGCCTTGGGTTACGAGCAGATCAATGTCATGGGGGTGTCCTATGGCACCCGCGTGGCCCAGCTGGTGTTGCGCCAGTACCCGCAGCGGGTGCGCAGCATCGTTCTCGACGGCGTGCTGCCGCCGGATCTGGTGCTGGGACCGGAGTTTGCCGACAACCTTTCCGCCTCATTGCAAAAGCTGTTCTTCCATTGCGAGGCGGATGCCGCCTGCCGCGAAGCTTTTCCGCAGCTGGAGCAGGACTGGCACAGGTATCTTGAGTTGCCCCTGGACGAAAAGCGCGCCGTGAGCCTGCGCCATCCCCGCACCGGGAAACGCCTGGACCTGAAGGCTTCCCGCCAGGCCCTGGACATGGCCGTGCGCCTGCTCAGCTATTCCAGCGACACCCGCGCCCTTTTGCCCCTGGTCATCCATGAGGCTGTGGCGGGTGAGTGGCAGCCTCTGCTGTCCCAGGCCCTGCAGGTGGCGGCCAGCCTGGAAGGCAACCTGGCGGAAGGCATGCACAACAGCGTGGTCTGCGCTGAAGACCTGCCTTATTACAAGGATATTCCCGCTGACGACAACCGGGTGCTGGGGCGCATGATGCGCCAGCTTCAGCTCATCTGCGGTATCTGGCCCCGGGGCGAAAGCTTTGCCGATATTCACCGGCCCCTGGCGTCGGATACGCCCGCCCTGCTGCTGTCCGGCGAGCTGGACCCCGTGACCCCCGTGTCTTATGGCGAGCAGGCCCTGCAGCAGTACAGCCGGGGCAAACACCTGGTGGTGCCGGGGCAGGGCCACAATGTCTCGCCCCGGGGCTGTGTACCGGGGCTGGTGGCGGATTTTCTCGACACCTTGACCCTGGACGAGGAAAAGGCTGCCTGCGTGCAGTGCATACCGCGCCTGCCTTTCTTCATCGATGCGCTGGGGCCGGGGGCATGATTCGCGTAAAGAACCTGAAGAAGCATTTTGGCGCCGTCAGGGCCGTGGACGGCGTGAGCTTCGATATTGCCGACGGCTGTATCACCGGTCTGCTGGGCCCCAATGGTTCTGGCAAGACCACCACCTTGCGTATGCTTTACGGTTTGTTGCGACCGGATGAAGGGCAGGTGATGGTGGATGGCGCCGATGCCGTGAACCAGTCCTTGCAGGCCAAGGCGGCCATGGGCGTGGTGCCCGATGCCCGGGGGCTCTATCCACGTCTTACCGCCCGGGAGAACATTGCCTATTACGGCGAGCTGCAGGGGCTCAGGGGCACAGAACTGGAACAGCGCATCGATGACTTGTCCCGGGAGCTGAACATGGCGGCCTTCCTGGACCGTCCCTGCAAGGGCTTCTCCCAGGGGCAGCGGGCCAAGGTGGCCATTGCCCGGGCCTTCGTGGGCGATCCGCAGAACCTGGTGCTGGACGAGCCGGGCAACGGGCTGGACGTGATGAGCAACCGCGCCCTGCGCCGTTACCTGCGCGAGCAGAAGGCCCGGGGCAAGGCGGTGCTGCTGTCCACCCATATCATGCAGGAGGTGGCTGCCTTGTGCGATGAAGTCATCATCATCGGCGGCGGGCGCATTCGCGCTATTGGCAGCCCTGAAGGGCTCATGGCCCAGGCGGGGGTGGAGGATATCGAAGAAGCTTTTGTGAAGCTTATTGGCACGGATGAGGGGATCATGGCATGAGTTGGATTTTGTTTTGCCCTCACCCCCGGCCCCTCTCCCGGAGGGAGAGGGGAGCGTGCGCGGGAAATCATTGCAATAGCCCCTCTCCCCCTGGGAGAGGGGTTGGGGTGAGGGAAAGGGAAACATGAAACCCTGGCTGATCGTATTCCGCAAGGAACTCAAGGACCTGTCCCGCGACCGCCGCACCATGACCAACATCCTGGTGCTGGGCGCCCTGCTGGGTCCGGTGCTGGCCATGGGCCTGCTCACCCTCACCATGAAAATGGTGGCGGACGAGGCGGAAAAGACCATCGAGCTGCCCGTTAAGGGGGCGGCCAACGCGCCCGTGCTGCTGGAATACCTGGCCTCTTTCCGCATCCGGGTGACTGATCCCGTGGATGACCCGGTGGCCGCCGTGCGCGGCCAGGATGTGGATGCGGTGCTGGTGATTCCGGGAGATTTTGGCGAGCGCCTGCGGCAGGGGCGGCCAGCGGAACTGACCCTCATGTCCGACCATTCCCGCACCCGGGCGCGCATCGTGCGCAGCCGTATCGAGAGCGCCATCGAAGGCTATTCCTCGGCCATCGGCAGTCTGCGCCTGAGCCTGCGCGGGGTGGATCCGACCATCACCCAGGCTGTGACCCTGCATGATCGGGATCTTTCCCGCGGCAGTGGTGAAGCGGCCCTGCTGTCCTTTCTGCCCTACCTGCTCATCATCGGCATCATGCAGGCGGCCATGGTGGTGGCAGCGGATCTTACCGCCGGGGAGCGGGAGCGTCAGTCCCTGGAGCCTCTCATGGCCAATCCGGTGGCGCCGGAACAGTTCATGGCGGGCAAGCTGGCGGTAAACCTGCTGGTCAGTCTGGCGGTGCTGCTCCTTTCCCTGGGGGGCTTCGCCCTGGGCAGCCGCTTGGTGGACCTGGACCAGGCGGGGTTGCAGTTCAGCCTCTGGTCCATTCCCGTTCTCGTGCTGCTGCTGTCGCCCCTGGCCTTCATGTTTGCCGCGGTAATGAGCTTCGTGGGCGCCTTCGCGCGCACGGTGAAGGAGGCCCAGACCTATCTCAGTCTGCTGGTGCTGGCGGCCCTCATGCCGTCCATGCTGCAGATGGTGCTGCAGAGCCGGGTACAGGGGGCGGGACTGCTGCTGCCTGTGTGGTCCCACAACTATCTCATCAACGAAGTGCTGCGCGGTGAAAGCCTGGGGGCGCTGGAATGGTTGCTGCCTTCCTTGGGCGCGCTGCTGGTCGGCGGGATATTTGCCTGGCTGGCGGGGCGGCTGTACCGACGGCCCGGTTTCATCTTTTAGCAGGATGTTGAAAAAGTCCTTCCATGGACTTTTTCAACCACGGAAGCGGAAAACGCGGTTTCCTACTTCTTCCTTTTTCAATGGCCGAAAATAAACCGAGATAATCGTTGACGGGGGCAGAGGGGGCGTCCATAATGGCCCCAGCTTGAAAGTACGTCTTATGCAACACCCTCGAAGTTCCATCCCGGTACCTCGTTCTGTTTTTCATAAGTAAACGCAACACTTCCAGCAAAACCCGCCTTCCGGCCCTGATTGGTCGTCAGGCTCACATTACTATTGATTCATAGGATAAGATTATGTCTACCACTACCGGTACCGTAAAATGGTTTAACGAAGCAAAAGGCTTTGGTTTCATCGAGCAGGAAAATGGTCCTGACGTGTTTGCACATTTCAGCGCCATCCAGGGCTCCGGCTTCAAGACCCTGACCGAAGGTCAGAAGGTCGAGTTCACCGTCACTCAGGGCCAGAAGGGCCCCCAGGCGGAGAACATCGTAGCGCTCTGATGCCAGATTGCCGTCAACCGGCCATGCCGGGTGACGAACAAGAAAGAACGGCTCCTTCGGGAGCCGTTTTTATGTACAGGATGTACGGTATGCCGCGGGCGCAGGGCACTGGAACCGTTCCTGACAGTTCCAGCATTTCCTCCATCCATGGAGGTCATGCGCAGGAGCGGCGATGTACAGGATGTACGGTATGCCGCGGGCGCAGGGCACTGGAACCGTTCCTGACAGTTCCAGCATTTCCTCCATCCATGGAGGTCATGCGCAGGAGCGGCGATGTATCAGGATGTACGGGCCGAAAACTGCTCCTGCGTTTTCGGCACTTCCACCATCCCTGGCGGTCGGCAGATAACCGCTCCCTGCGTGATCTGCACTTCCACCATCCCTGGCGGTCGGCAGATAACCGCTCCCTGCGTGATCTGCACTTCCACCATCCCTGGCGGTCGCCGCGGGCGCAGGGCACTGGGGTGGTCGGGGTCGGAGTCAAATGGGGAAGATGTTGGGAAAATTCGATAGCCTGGAACAGTCTGATTCCGTTCCCTGTAGCGGTTTGGGTGGAATTTGACTCCGACCCCTTCGGTACAGCCCGACATAACGGCGGTTATCAAGGGGGAATGTCGGACTGAAGTCCGACCTACTCTGACTGAATTTACTGCTACAATGCTTCCCTGAGCTGGGGGTGCCCTGTGGGCTGAGATACACCCTTTGAACCTGATCCGGATAATACCGGCGCCTAGGGAAGCTGCAATTCCGACTGCGCTTGCTTCCCTGATCGACTGGAGAACATCATGAGCGCGATTCCCGAAGATTTCGTCAACCAGACCACCCGTCTGTCCGAAGACGTGACCGGGCCTTTCCCCAACTCCCGCAAGATCTATGTGGAAGGCAGCCATCCCGGTGTGCGGGTGCCCATGCGCGAGATTTCCCAGGACGTGACCCATGGTTTCAGTGGCGACGAGGAAAATCCGCCCATCTATGTCTATGACACCTCAGGCCCCTACACCGACCCTGACGCGACAATCGACCTGCTCAAGGGCCTGCCTCCCTTGCGCGAGGCCTGGATAGAGGCCCGGGGGGACACGGAGAAACTGTCCGGTCCCAGTTCCGAGTTTGGCCGCCAGCGCCAGAACGATCCGGCGCTGGCTCACCTGCGCTTCGAGCACATCCGCAGCCCGCGGCGGGCCAGGGACGGCGCCAATGTCACCCAGATGCATTATGCCCGCCAGGGCATCATCACCCCGGAAATGGAGTTCGTGGCCATCCGCGAGAACATGAAGCTGGACGAGCTGCGCCGCGATCCCCGCTACGCCCAGCTGCTCAAACAGCATCCCGGTCAGTCCTTCGGCGCCAATCTGCCCGAGGAGATCACCCCCGAGTTCGTGCGCGACGAGGTAGCCGCGGGCCGCGCCATCATTCCTGCCAATATCAATCACCCGGAAGCCGAGCCCATGATCATCGGGCGCAACTTCCGGGTGAAGATCAACACCAACATCGGCAATTCCGCCGTGACCTCCTCCATTGCCGAGGAAGTGGAGAAGATGGTCTGGTCGGCGCGCTGGGGCGGCGACACTCTCATGGATTTGTCCACGGGCAAGAACATCCACGAGACCCGGGAATGGATCTTGCGCAACGCGCCCATGCCCATCGGCACCGTGCCCATCTATCAGGCCCTGGAAAAGGTGGACGGCAAGGCCGAGGAGCTGACCTGGGAGATGTTCCGCGACACCCTCATCGAGCAGGCAGAGCAGGGCGTGGACTATTTCACCATCCATGCCGGCGTGCGCCTGGCCTATGTGCCTCTCACTGCCCAGCGCCTTACGGGCATCGTCTCCCGGGGAGGCTCCATCATGGCCAAGTGGTGTCTGGCCCACCATGAGGAGAGCTTCCTCTACACCCATTTCGGCGAGATCTGCGAGATCATGAAGGCTTATGACGTGGCCTTCTCCCTGGGCGACGGCTTGCGCCCCGGCTGTGTGGCGGATGCCAACGACGCCGCCCAGTTCGGTGAGCTGGAAACCCTGGGCGAGCTGACCAGGTTTGCCTGGGAACATGACGTGCAGGTGATGATCGAAGGACCGGGCCATGTGCCCATGCAGATGATCAAGGAGAACATGGACAAGGAGCTGCGCGACTGCTTCGAGGCCCCTTTCTACACCCTGGGCCCCCTGGTGACGGATATTGCCCCCGGCTACGACCACATCACCTCGGGCATAGGTGCGGCCCAGATCGGCTGGTATGGCACGGCCATGCTCTGTTATGTGACGCCCAAGGAACACCTGGGCCTGCCCAACAAGGAGGATGTGCGCACGGGCATCATCACCTACAAACTGGCGGCTCACGCGGCGGATCTGGCCAAGGGCCTGCCGGGCGCCCAGATCCAGGACAATGCCCTGTCCAAGGCGCGCTTCGAATTCCGCTGGGACGATCAGTTCAACCTCTCCCTGGACCCGGAGCTGGCGCGGGAATACCACGACGAAACCCTGCCCAAGCAGGCCCACAAGGTGGCCCATTTCTGCTCCATGTGCGGCCCCCATTTCTGCTCCATGAAGATCACCCAGGACGTGCGTGAATATGCCGCCAACCTGGGGGTGGAAGCAGAGCAGGCCCTGGACAAGGGCATGAAGGAGAAGGCCGAGGAGTTCAAGGCCCAGGGGGCGGAGATCTACAAGGAAGTGTAGCCCGTGGCCGTATTCGCCTTCCATCTGCGGCCAGGGTCGGAGTCAAATGGGGAGGATGTTGGGAAGCCCCAATGGCATGGCACAGTTTGATTCCGTTCCTTGTGACAGTAGGGTGGAATTTGACTCCGACCCCTTCCTCACCCTAACCCTCTCTCCCAGTGAGGATGTCGTAAAAGCCCTTCCCTAGGCTTTCACGACTCGGAATCGGAAAAGTGCGATTTTCCGATTCCTCCATTTTCAATGGCTTACAGCCATCGAAAATGGCGATGCATCCTTGCATCGCGAAGGCTGTCGCCTTTTGCGACACCCTCCCAGTGGGAGAGGGAACTATATGGGGTTGTCATCAGTCCTGCCGCCGCAACAGAATGCCCAAACTAAGCACCAGCAGGCCGGTGAGGAACATCAGCGTCCAGCCGGGAATGCTGATGCCGAACAGGGACCAGACCATTTCCCCGCAATCTCCGGTGCCCCGGAACACGTCCGCGATGACCTTCATCAGGGGGTCGTTCTCCAACATGAATTCCAGGGTGCCGCCGCAGGCCAGTTCTTCATGGGTGCCGTATTGCAGCCACAGGTGGCGGATGGAAATGCCCATGCCTGCCAGGCTGGCGAGGCTGAGCAGAACGCCATAGAAGCGCCTCATGGCGCTTCTGGGGCCGTGCAGCATGCCGATGAAGAAAATGATGCCCAGAATCATGATGGATATACGCTGGAAGATGCACAGGGGGCAGGGTTCCAGTCCCAGGTGATGCTGGAAATAGAATATGGCCGTAGCGATGGCCGCCGCGCAGGCGGCAAACCCGAGGAAAAACGGGATGCGGCCGTTGAACATCATTTCCGGCCTGCGGGGCCCTGTTGCCTGCGCATCTGTTCCATGCGTTCACGCATGGCTTTTTCCACGGCTTCGATCTCGGCCCGGTCCACGCTGCCGTCGCCATTTTTGTCCATCTCCGCGAAGCGTTTTTCATAGGGTGCGATGAATTCGGCCTTGCTGACCTTGCCGTCTTTGTTGGTGTCCAGTTGCATCATGAAGGCGTCTGCCATGCTGCGGGGCTGGCCGCCTTGGGGGGGCTGGGCCAGGGCCAGGGGAGACAGCAGCAGGGAGAATACAGTGAGAAGTGATTTTTTCATGTTGTCGATTCCTTTAAGTTAGGTCAATGTTGAATGAAGCGTTCAATGGGGCCGGGTTTCAGCCGTCAAAGGTGCTCCTCAGTCTGCCGGCGGCCTGATCTACCAGGAGATCAACCTGCCGTGCCAGTTCTTTCCCGTGCTCCGGGGGAAGGGGCAGGGTTTCCAGGCGGGACAGAAGCTCGTTCCGGAGTTCTTCCATGACGCGACTGAGGGACTCGGCTGGTGAGTTTGCCTGGTTTGCCGGCTCCGGCCCGTCCAGCACCTCGACCATGGCGGATCTGGGTACCAGAGCGGGTTTTTCCCCGCCTTCCGGGCAGGCCAGGACAGGGCCGGTTTTCAGCCATACCTGGTTCTTCCAGCGAAACCGTCTGCCCGGCGGAAGTTGTCCGAACTTCAGCTCAGCCACCCTGAGCAAGTTCAGCGATGTTGCTGGCCATGTGGGAACTCTGCACCTGGTAGCCCAGCTGCTTGCTCAACTGGGTGGTGGAAAGCACGCCGCGAATGATCTGCTTGCCGGTTTCCGCGTCTTTCTCCACCACCAGGGCATGCTGCCTGCCCATGCGTTTGAAGGTTTCCAGCAGGTCGCCCACCCGGGCGCGGCTGATGTCTTCATAATCCAGGGCCTCGAGTTTGAGGCGGGGCGTCATGATGTCGCGCACCATGAGGTCTTCCATCTTGCCGCCGTTCTCCGAAACGGCCTGCATGGGCTTGGGGCCATTCAGGTCGTTCACCGTGATCAGCCCCATGACCTCGTGGTACTGGTTGGTGACGAACAGCATCTGCACGCCGCTGGACACCATGCGCTCCCGCGCCTGTTCCAGGTTGGCGCAGGGATTGATGCTGATGGCTGTCACCTTGGTGAAATCGGTCATGACGTCCAGAGCCGGGTCATCCAGGGTCACTTTCTCACGAAAGTGCTGGGACGGCTTGTGATAGCTGACGTCGGTCTCGATCATGGTGACCGGTATGGATTTGTAGGAAGACATGTTTGGCTCCTCGTTCCAGTGATAAGGTTCTGCAGCGCTTGTTCTGATTTGTTGTCCCCGTCCTGGAGGGGGCCGCAGATTCTCAGCGTAAGGATACTTACTTTAACAGCCGCTGTTCAAAGGTCAACATGGCTGATGTGATCCGCCTCCTGCGCCCAAATTTGCCTATACTTGTCGGTAGGAGCGCTTCGGGAAGAAGAGGTTGTTGTTTGTTTTTGTGAAACAAACGCGAAGATTTGCTACTCAACGGGCTTTCCCTGAAGCATTTTTACTGGTTTAATGCCAGGGGAGACTGGTAATGCCTGATCTGGAAGGGAAAATCGCAGATTTCCTGCAGGACAGGCGCGAGCTTCTGCAGTGTGCCGGGGGGCAGGGACACTGGCAGGCGGATTCCATGGAATTCGATATTCTGGAAACAGGGGAGCGCAAAGTCGTTATTCTCATCCGATTCATAGAGGTCATGGTGGGGCCCGCCGGGCAGGTGGACAGATGCGCGCGCATGCTGCTGGAACTGGACGAATTTGGAGAAATCATATCGGCACAGGTCCGCTGAGCAGGGTGCCGTGACATCATGATGGACAGGTTACCTACATCGTCATCCGCTGAATTGCCCGATCGTGAGGCACCCCCCCGGGGGCGCAGCGCCTGGTTGATCCCGGTGGTGCTCGGGGTGTATGCCCTGCTGGTGGTGCTGGTGGTGCTCAATGGGTTCCAGGAGTACCAGGCTTGGCTTTCGACCGATGTTCCTGGGTCTGCGCAGGTGAAGGATGCGATGTTGTATCGCTTGGTGCTTGGCCATGGTCTGGTACTGGCCCTGATGCTGATCGTTCCCGCCCTGCTCATGTATGTCGTGGTGAGCAGGGATCGTGAGCTGCAGGCAATGAGGCTCCGGCAGGAGGAGCTGCAGACCCGGCTTCGTTACCAGAGCTTTCACGATCCGCTTACCTTGCTCCCCAACCGCATGCTCCTGGAGGAACGCCTGAACGGCAAGATTGCCGAGGCGCGCCGTTCCGGCAAGCGGTTCCTGTTTCTGCTGGTCAGCCTCAGTGATTTCAAGCGCATCAACAAGAATCTGGGCTATGAAGTGGGTGACCAGGTGCTGCAGCACGTGGCCCACAATATCGTGGAATGCCTGCGGGACGCGGATACCGTGGCCCGCTTCGATGGTGATATCTTTTCTGTAGTGGCGGACATCAACGAGAAAGCCGAGGCGAACATCATTGCCCGCAAGGTGCAGAACAGCCTCAACCGGCCTATCGACGTGGCGGATTCTCCTCTTACCGTGAGCGCCGCCATTGGCGCGGCCATCTTCCCCGACCAGGGGGAGGAGATGTCCGTGCTCATCAAGCATGCCGACGAAGCCGTGACCAAGGCGCGGGCTGCCGGCAGCAACAATATCGTGTTTTCCGAAGAAGATGCCTCCAGCGGGATGGACCGGCTGGCGCTCATTACCGGTATCAAGGATGCCATGAAGGAAGGCCATCTGAGCATGGTGTTCCAGCCCAAGCTGGCGCTGACAGCGCCGGACACCCACGCCTTCGAGGCGCTGTTGCGCTGGCATCACCCCGAACACGGGCTGCTGCCCTGTGATGTATACATCCCCCTGGTGGAGCAGACCCGTCACATCATCGATCTCACCCACTGGACCGTGGGCGTCTGCTTCGAGGTGCAGCGCAAGCTCCTGGATCAGGGAGTGCGTGCCAGCATTGCCATGAATCTGTCTGCCCGGGTACTGGACGAGGATGGTTTTCCCCTGTGGGTGGAGCGCATGATCATGCAATATGGCCTGGATCCTTCCCAAGTACGATTCGAGCTGACGGAAAGTGCCATCATGCAGGATTCCGAGCGGGCCCTGCAGGTGCTGCTGCAGCTGGCGGCCATTGGCGTGGGCCTGAGCATCGATGACTTCGGCGTGGGCCATTCTTCCCTGGCCTATCTGTCGCGCCTGCCCGTGGATGAACTCAAGGTGGACAAGAGTTTCGTCCTGAGCATGATCAAGTGGGAGAGCGACCGGGCCATCGTGCGCGCCACCATCAATCTGGCCCATGACCTGGGGTTGAGCGTGGTGGCCGAAGGGGTGGAGGAAATGGAGCAGGCCACCATGCTGCGGGAAATGGAGTGCGACATGCTGCAGGGGTATTACATCAGCCATCCTCTTACCGAGGAGCAACTTCAGCAATGGATTTCCTCCCAGGCTGCCTGACAGGCGCCGAGGTGGGCAAGTTGTTGTTTGCTCATTAGAATTTCTCAGATTCCAGTAGCTTCTCCCGTGTTGGCAGGGATGCGGTCATTGACCTAAATAAGCATTGTCTGTTATACATACAGAGTTTGCCGCCCTGTGGCTGGCGGTTTCTTCACACAACAGACAAGTTAATTGGAGTTGGGAAATGAAAAAAATCATCGTGATCGCGGCACTGGCTGCCGGTATGGGTTCCATGGGTTCTGCAATGGCCGCCGGTGACGTGGCAGCGGGCAAGGCGAAGGCTGCTCAATGTGCTGCCTGCCATGGTATCAATGGTATCAGCGCCAATGCCCTGTGGCCCAACCTGCGCGGCCAGAAGGCCGATTACATCATCAAGCAGATCAAGGCATTCAAGGCCGGCACCCGCAAAGACCCCCTGATGTCTCCCCAGGCAGCCCAGCTGTCCGATCAGGATATCGAAAACGTTGCGGCATATTTTTCCAGCCTGAAGTAATTCGGGAACAGGGGCTGCCGTCGGCAGCCCCTGTTTTCGGTTCCATCATTGAGAATTATTGAATGTACTTGGAGTATGAAATGAAAAAAGCACTGTTGATTGCTTCTTTTGTTGCCATGGCGGCTGTCGGCGTTGCGCAAGCAGCCGGTAATGCGGCTGCGGGCAAAACCAAATCTGCAGCTTGTGCTGCCTGTCACGGTGCTGATGGTAACAGCGGCGTGAACCCCCTGTGGCCCAAGCTGGCTGGCCAGCATCCCAAGTACATCAAGAAGCAGCTGCATGATTTCAAGGCTGGCAAGCGCAAGGACGGCACCATGGCGCCCATGGCCGCTCCTTTGAATGATCAGGATATCGAAAACCTGGCCGCGTATTTTTCCAGCCAGAAACGCACCATTGGCGCCGCCGCCAAAGACAAGGTCGCCTTGGGTGAAAAGGTTTACCGCGCGGGTGGCAGTAACGGCGCTCCGGCCTGTTCCGGCTGCCATGGTCCCGCCGGTGGGGGTAATGGCGCGGCCAACTTCCCCAGCCTCAGCGGCCAGAGCGCGGCCTATGTGGCCAAGCAGCTCAAGGATTTCCGCTCCGGCGCGCGCAACAACGACATGAACGGCATGATGGCAGGTGTTGCCGCCAAGCTCACCGATGCCGAGATCGACGCAGTATCCCAGTACGTTCAGGGCCTGCACTGACAGTTTTTCCCTGACCCGGCATTTCCGGCCCCGTCAGCAGCGGTTGGCGGGGCATATTTCAGGCCACGCCAGGGGTCGGAGTCAAACTCTCCCTGCGCTGTTGCAAGGAACGGATTCCGCCGGTTCCCAAAGCATCGAAATCATCCAGCACCATCCCTGTTTGACTCCGACCCCGCCCAAGGGGGCAGGAATTCATCCAGCCATTCGATCCAGTGCCTCACCGGCTGGGCCGTTCTTTCCTGCAGATGCAGCAGGCAGCCAATGTTAGCGCTGGCGATGACCTCGGCACCGGTGTCGCGCAGTTTTTCCAGCTTGTCCTTTCCCAATTGGTCCGCGAGTGTGGGCTGCAGGATGGAATAGGTGCCCGCAGAGCCGCAGCACAGGTGGCTGTCGGCGGGCTGGCGAAGGTCGAAGCCCAGTCGTGACAAAAGTTCCGTAGTATCCCGTTCTGCCCGGAGCCCGTGCTGCAGGGTACAGGGCGCATGAAAGGCCATGGACACCGGGGCGGCCAGCTGTATGCCCTCGATATCCTGGCGGTTGAGAAATGTCCCGATTTCCTGGCAGTAAGGCAGCAGTTCCAGGGCCTTGCGGCGATAGACGGGGTCATCGGCGAACAGCAAGGGATAGTCCCGTACTTCCAGGACGCAGGCGCTGGCCGTGAGCAGCAGGGTTTCCGCGCCTTCGCGCAACAGGGGCAGCCACAGGTCGATATTGTGCCGGGCAAGGCGCCGGGCCTTTTCGTCGGCATCGAGGTGATGATGCACGGCCCCGCAGCAGCGCTCTCCCGCGACCTTCAGGCATTCGATGCCCAGCCGGTCCAGCACTCGCCGGGTGGCAGCGTTTATGTTCGGGCTGGCTGCCGACTGCACGCAGCCCTGGAACAACAGCACTTTGCGTGGGTGTGAAGCCCGGGCAGGTTCCTTGCCGGCCCTGTGTCCCGGTATTTTGCGCCTGAGACGCCCAGGCAGAACCGGCCGCAGCAGGTATGCCAGGCCCAGCAGGGCGCGCAGCCGCTTCGGATAGGGCAACACGCTCCTGAGCCCGGCCCGCAGGATGCGCTGCCCTGGTGGCAGGGGAAGCAGCCTTGCGGAAAGTCCGCGGCCGATGTGCAGCAGGCGGCTGTATTCCACGCCCGAGGGGCAGGTGGTTTCACAGGCACGGCATAGCAGGCAGCGGTCCAGGTGTTCCCTGCTGCTGTCGGATGTTTTGCCGTTTTCCAGCATCTGCCGGATCAGATAGATACGTCCGCGGGGACCATCGAGTTCGTCTCCCAGGAGCTGGTAGGTGGGACAGGTGGCGGTGCAGAATCCGCAGTGCACGCAGCTGCGCAGCAGTTCCTGGGCTTCGCGAGCGTCGGAATCCTTGTCGAAACGGGGTGAGAGCCGGGTATCCATCAGAACAGACAGCCGGGATTCAGGATGCCCGCCGGGTCGAAGGCCTGTTTCAGACGCTGATGCAAGGCCAGCAGCAGGGGGGGCAGGGGCGGCGAACTGTGAGGGTGAAAGGCCATGACATGGCCGCCGGCTTCTGCCGCAAGGCCAGATAGCTGGCGGTACGGGCGGTCACTGAGCAGCCAGCGTTGCGCCCCGCCCCAGTCCAGCAGAACCTCCCCCGGCAAGGCCAGAGGGCCGCAGTCCCTGGGCAGGGAAAGGCGCCACAGGGGCAGCGCCGAATCGAAGAAATCCAACTGCTGTTCCTTGAGCCGTTTCCAGAAACCTGTGTCCTTGTCCCTGTCTCCGCCAAGGGCATGTCGCGCGGCCCGGACCGCCCCCGCAGGACCGCTCAGTCTGATGCGCAGCAGGCCCTGGTGCCAGGCGGCGCCGCTGAGGGGCAGGGGAAGGCGGTTCCAGGTTCGGATTTTTTCCAGGGCGCTGGCCTGGTCATGTTCCTGCACCAGGGTGATTTCCTGCTCCGGCTGCGGCAGGGTCTTGATGCTCAGTTCTTCCAGCAGCCCCAGGGTGCCCAAGGCGCCGCACTGCAGCCGGGATACGTCGTATCCAGCCACGTTCTTGATGACGTCGCCGCCAAAGCGCAGGCGTTCACCCTTGCCATTGATGAGCACGCAGCCCAGGACATAATCACGCACCGCGCCGCGCCAGGGGCGGGCCGGGCCGGACAGTCCGGCAGCGACGCAGCCACCCAGTGTCGCGCTGGAGGAAAAATGGGGTGGCTCGAAGGGCAGCATCTGCTGTTCCCGGCGCAGGGCATCTTCGATCTCCGCCAGAGGGGTGCCGGCCCGGGCGCGGATGAACAGTTCTTCCGGCTGGTAGTCCAGGATGCCGTTCAGGCCCGTGGTGTCCAGGATCTCGTCCTGGCCGGCCGGCGGGCCGAGAAAGGCCTTGCTGCCTCCCCCCTGTATGCTCAGGGGCTGGCCGTTGTGAAAGGCGGCGCGTATCTGTTCCCGGGGGGCCATCAGAAACGCTCCAGCTCCGGGAAGGGCAGCTCCCCGTTGTGCACATGCATGGCGCCCAGTTCCGCGCAGCGGTGCAGACTGGGCACGGCCTTGCCGGGATTGAGCAGGCCCGCAGGATCGAAGGCATGTTTGATGGCATGAAACTGCTGCAGTTCCAGAGCCTGAAACTGTACGCACATCTGGTCTATCTTTTCGCTGCCCACGCCGTGCTCGCCGGTGATGGTGCCTCCCACTTCCACGCACAGGGCCAGGATGTCGCCGCCGAATTGCTCCGCCCGGGCCAGCTCCCCCGGTTTGCTGGCGTCGTAGAGTATCAGGGGATGCAGGTTGCCGTCGCCGGCGTGGAAGACGTTGGCCACGCTCAGGCCGTACTGCGCCGACATGGCTTCCATGCGTGATAGCACTTCCGGCAGCTGATGGCGGGGAATGGTGCCGTCCATGCAGTAATAGTCGGGGGAGATACGCCCCACGGCGGGAAAAGCCGCCTTGCGGCCGGCCCAGATGCAGGCGCGTTCTTCTTCATTGCGGGAGGTCCTGATATTGGTGCTGCCATGGCGGCGCAGGATGTCCTCCACCCGGGCCAGTTGTTCCTCAACCTCCTCCGGCGTGCCGTCGAGTTCACATAGCAGGATGGCCGCGGCGTCCACGGGATAACCCGCGTGCACGAAATCCTCGGCAGCCCGCAGGGACTTGTTGTCCATCATTTCCAGTCCGGCGGGAATCACCCCGGCGCCGATGATGGCCCCCACGGCCCGCCCGGCCTGTTCCACGGCGTCGAAGGCGGCGAGCATGACCCTGGCCGAAGGCGGGAGGGGCAGCAGTTTGACCGTGATTTCCGTAATGATGCCCAGCAGGCCTTCGGAACCCGTGAGCAGGGCGAGGAGGTCGTAGCCGGGACTGTCCAGGGCGTTGCTGCCGATGTCCAGCACTTCACCCTCGGCGGTGACCAGACGCAGTTTGAGGATGTTGTGTACCGTGAGCCCGTATTTCAGGCAATGCACGCCACCGGAATTCTCGGCGACATTGCCACCTATGGTGCAGGCAATCTGCGAGGACGGGTCGGGGGCGTAGTACAGTCCATGGGCCTTTGCCGCTTCGCTGACCGCCAGGTTGCGCACTCCCGGCTCCACCCGGGCGCTGAGATTGTCCGGGTTGATTTCCAGGATGCGCTTCATGCGGGCCAGGCTCAGAACCAGCCCGTCGGACAAAGGCTGGGCGCCACCGGACAGACCGGTGCCCGCCCCCCGGGGAACCATGGGCAGCTGGTGCTCGTGACAGAGACGGACTACGGCCTGAACCTGCGCCTCGGTTTCCGGCAGGGCCACGGCCAGGGGCAGCTCCCGTTTGGCGGTAAGGCCATCGCATTCGTACACGCGCAGCATGTCCGGCTCCAGGATGAGGCCGTCCGGGGGCAGGCTGTCGGCGAGGGCGCGGCGTAATTCCGGGGTCAGGGACATGGAATTGAGTGGGTTTATGTTGTTATATTCGATGCCAGCATATATCAAAGCATAAGCATAAAACCATCCCCTGCATTGGGATACTTCCGCCGTACAACAGAGGAACAGAACATGTCTGGCATTTCCACCTTCAATCCCCCCGTGCGTACTCTCATGGGGCCGGGG
Organism: Sedimenticola sp.; assembly: GCA_027026755.1. Classification (GTDB taxonomy): domain Bacteria; phylum Pseudomonadota; class Gammaproteobacteria; order Chromatiales; family Chromatiaceae; genus Thiolapillus. The sequence goes on from JALVNE010000007.1 coordinate 26,234, forward strand.
CCTTCCGATGTCCCGCCCCGGGTGCTGGAGGCCCTTTCCCGACCCACCATCGGGCATCTGGACCCGCGTTTCGTGGACATGATGGAAGAAGTGAAGCGCATGCTGCAGTATGCCTTCATGACGGACAACGCCATGACCATGCCGGTTTCCGCCCCGGGTTCCGCGGGCATGGAAACCTGCTTCGCCAATCTCCTGGAGCCGGGCGACAAGGTCATCGTCTGCCAGAACGGCGTGTTTGGCGGGCGCATGAAGGAAAACGTCATTCGCTGTGGCGGCGAGGCCATCATGGTGGAAGACGAGTGGGGCAAGGTGGTGGACGTACAGAAGGTGGAGGACGCCCTGAAGGCCCATCCCGACGCCAAGGTGCTGGCCTTCGTCCATGCCGAAACCTCCACCGGCGCCCAGTCCGATGCCGCCACCCTGTGCCGGCTGGCCAGGGAGCATGACTGCCTGAGCATCGTGGATGCCGTCACGTCCCTTGGCGGCACGCCGGTAAGGGTGGACGACTGGGGCGCCGATGCCATCTATTCCGGCACCCAGAAATGCCTGTCCTGCGTTCCCGGCCTGTCACCCGTCAGCTTCAGCGAGGCGGCCCTGGAAGTGATACGCAAGCGCAACACCCCGGTGCAGAGCTGGTTCCTGGATCTCAACCTGGTCATGGGCTACTGGGGCAGTGGCGCCCAGCGCAGCTATCATCACACGGCGCCGGTGAATTCCCTGTACGCCCTGCACGAGGCCCTGTGCATTCTCCAGGAGGAAGGCCTGGAGAACGCCTGGGCGCGGCATGAAAAGCATCACCAGGCCCTGAAGGCAGGCCTGGAGGCCATGGGCATGAATTTCGTGGTGAAGGAAGGCGACCGGCTGCCGCAGCTCAATGCGGTTTCCGTGCCCGAAGGGGTGGATGAAGCTGCCGTGCGCCGCGCTCTGCTGGAGGATTTCAATCTGGAGATAGGCGCGGGCCTGGGCGCCCTGGCGGGCAAGGTGTGGCGCATCGGCCTCATGGGGCATGCCAGCAATCAGAAGAATGTATTGCTCTGCCTCTCGGCCCTGGAGGCTGTACTGGGACAGATGAAGGCGCCCATCGCCAAAGGGGCGGCCCTGGATGCCGCCATGGCAATATATGCCTGATCAGACTGTTTGCTTTTCCCAGGGTTCGTGGACTTCCAGGGTGCATCCGTGACCGTGATAACCATGGCGCTCCTGCTCCACTTTTCGTCGTACCTGCATGTGCATATGGACAGGAGCAGGGTCGTACTCTGATTTCATCACCACTTCCAGCCTGTCACCGATTTCCAGTTCCACAGGCAACCACAGCATCGCTCCCGTGGTGCTGATGTTGCTGAGGAACCCGATGCGAAACCTGTCGTTTTCGTCGGTACGGAAATGCACGGGACCGTGCCATTCCACTCTCGGGCTGCTGCGTCTGTCCATCGTCTTTTCCTCGAAACGAAATCCTCTCAGTCCCATTATGGACCAGTTTCAGCCTTTGCGCCGGGCGCGGAACAGCAATGGCAGGACATCTTCATAAGTTGTGGCGAAATGCACCCGTAGGCCCTTGCGGATGTGCTCCGGGATTTCTTCCCAGTCGCCCTGGTTGTCCGCGGGCAGAATCAGTTCGCGTATACCGGCGCGGCGGGCGGCAATGACTTTCTCGCGGATGCCGCCCACGGGAAAGACCTCGCCGGTCAGGGTAAGCTCCCCGGTCATGGCGATGCGCCGCACGGCCTTGCCCAGGGCGAGGGAGATGAGAGCCGAAGCCATGGTGATGCCGGCGGACGGGCCGTCCTTGGGAGTGGCGCCGGCGGGCACATGCAGATGGATGAAAGCCTTTTCGAAGAAATCCTCGGGAATGCCAAACGGCTGCGCATGGCTGACCACATAGCCATAGGCGATTTCGGCGGATTCCTTCATCACGTCGCCAAGCTGGCCCGTGAGTTTGAAGCCCCGGGCATAACTGTGGGTATGCACCGCTTCCACGCTCAGGGTGGCGCCCCCCATGGCCGTCCAGGCCAGGCCGGTGACCACGCCGGGGCCGGATAGATTCCGCTCGTCGCGGAATACCGCCGGGCCGAGATAGGCCTTGAGGTCGTTCTTGCCGATCTCCAGGGGGGGCTGGCGGCCTTCCTGTATCTTGACCACCGCCTTGCGCACGATGCGCGCCAGCTGCTTGTCCAGGCGGCGCACCCCGGCGTCCCGGGCATAGTCCTCGATGATCTTGCGCAGCACCGGGGCCTTGATCTTGATGTCGCCACGCTTCAGCCCGGCCTCGCGGATTTGCCGGGGCAGCAGGTAGCGGCGGCCGATCTGCAGCTTTTCTTCGGGGATGTAGCCGGAGAGCTGAATGATCTCCATGCGGTCCAGCAGGGGCGCGGGAATGGTGTCCAGCTGGTTGGCGGTGCAGATGAACAGGGTTTCGGACAGGTCGAAGCGCAGGTCCAGGTAATGATCCAGGAACTCGCTGTTCTGCTCAGGGTCCAGCACTTCCAGCAGGGCAGAGGCGGGATCGCCCTGGTAGCTGGCGCCGATCTTGTCGATCTCGTCCAGCATGATCACCGGATTCTGGGTGCCGGCCTGCTTCATGGCCTGGATGAACTTGCCGGGCATGGCGCCGATGTAGGTGCGCCGGTGGCCCTTGATCTCCGCCTCGTCGCGGATGCCGCCCACGGAAAAACGGTAGAAGCGCCGTCCCATGGCTTCCGCCACGGATTTGCCTATGGATGTCTTGCCCACGCCGGGCGGGCCCACCAGCAGAATGATGGCGCCCTTGATCTCGCCGCGCTGTATGCCCAGGGCGAGGAATTCCAGGATGCGTTCCTTCACGTCCTCCAGGCCATAGTGATCCCGGTCCAGCACCTTGCGCGCATGGGCCAGCTCCAGGTTGTCTTCGGATTCCCGCCCCCAGGGCAGCATGGTGATCCAGTCCAGGTAGTTGCGCGTGACGTTGTATTCCGCGGAACTGGAATCCAGCATGGCCAACTTGTCCAGCTCTTCCTCCACCCGCTCGGTGGCTTCTTCCGTCAGCGTCAGCTTGTCCAGGCGTTCCCGGAATTTCTCGATGTCTGCCGTGCGGTCGTCCTTGGAGATGCCCAGCTCCTGCTGGATGACCTTGAGCTGTTCGCGCAGAAAGAACTCGCGCTGCTGGCGGTCCATGCGCTCTTCCACGGCTTCGCGGATCTTTTGCTGGGATTTCGCCAGTTCCAGTTCCTTGCTCAGGAGGGCCAGCACTTTCTCCATGCGTGGCAGCAGGGGCAGGGTTTCAAGCACTTCCTGTTGCTCGAACTTGCTGGCGGAAGTCAGGCCGGTGGCGAAATCCGCCAGCAGGGAGGGGTTTTCCGGGCCGAAGCGATCCAGGAAGAAGCGCAATTCCTCCTGCAGCAGGGGGTTGAGAGGCAACAGCTCCTTGATGGTGTTGATGATGGCCAGGGCATAGGCCTTGACCTCTTCGGAAGGCTTGCCCGGGGGCTCGCGCAGATATTCCACCCGGGCGATGTAGGGCGGCTGGTCGCTGACGAATTTCTCCACCCGGAAGCGCTGCAGGCATTCCACCAGCACCTGCAGGCGGCCATCCACGGTATGCACTTTGTGGATGCGCCCCACCGTTCCCACCTGGTACATGGCGTCCGGGGCCGTTCGTTCCGCCTCGTCGTCACGGGTGAGCAGCAGGCCGATGAGGTCCGAGTCCGATTCGCGGATGGCTTCGATGGTGGGCATCCAGAACTCGCCGTCCATGAGCAGGGGCACGCCCTGACCCGGAAAGAAAGGGCGGGCCGCAATGGGCAGTATGTGAATGACATTGGGCAGCACCTCGTCTGCCCGTGCGAGCAACTGGCTTTCCTGGTTCATGGGCGTTCTTCTTGCTGGGTTTCCGGGTTTTCCAACATGGGGGTGAATGCGGGAAATGCAACCCCCCTGGCCGGCCGCTTACTTTGTTTCAGGCCCTGACAGGGAATGAAGGGCGTTTGCCAGGCAGGCGAAGTCTTCCAGGCTCAACTGCTCCGCCCTGAGGGAAGGATCGATACCGCAGTCCGTGATGGTGTCGGGGCCAACCAGTCCCTTCAGGGTATTGCGCAGGGTCTTGCGCCGCTGGGAGAAGGCCTGAGTCACCAGTTTCCCAAAAGCGCCCATGTCGCCGATGTCGAACAGGGCCTTCTCATAAGGGGTGACACGGACGAAGGCCGAATCCACTTTGGGCGGCGGCTGGAAGGCGCCGGGACCGATGGGAAACAGCATCCGCACCTGGCAGCGGATCTGCAGCATGACGCTCAGGCGGCCGTAGGTCTTGCCGCCGGGACCAGCCACCATGCGTTCTACCACCTCTTTCTGCAGCATGAAGTGCATGTCCCGGAGACACCGGCTGTTTTCCAGCAGGTGGAACAGGAGGGGGGTGGAGATGTTGTAGGGCAGGTTGCCCACCACGCGCAGTTCCCGGTCTTCCCGCGCCAGACCGCAGAAGTCGAATTTCAGTGCGTCTGCCGAATGCAGGTTGAAGTTTTTCCACCGGGCGTATTTTTCTTCCAGCAGGCGCACCAGATCCCGATCCAGTTCCACGGCATCCAGGCGTTTCACCCGGGGAAGCAGCAGGCCGGTAATGGCCCCCTGGCCAGGCCCGATTTCCACCAGATGATCTTCCGGCGAGGGATCGATGGCCTGCACGATCCGGGTGATGACGCCAGGATCATGGAGGAAATTCTGGCCGAAGCGCTTGCGGGCTTTGTGTGACATGGAATGATTGTACTTGTATTTCCGCCAGATTGGGCTATTGCTTATCAGTACAGACAAAAGAAGAGGAGAGAGATTATGTCAAACTGGTGCAGTGATGTGCTGATTCACATCGATGAAGAACTCGATGATGCAAATATCCATGATATCGAGAGAGATGTCAGCATGATCGACGGTGTTTACAGCGCTTGCGTGCCGGAAAAAGCCCGGCATCTGATGCTGGTGGATTATGACCCCGAGGCGGTGGATATCGCTGCTTTGCTGAATCCGGTTCAGACCCGGGGTCTGCATTGTGAACTGGTCGGGTTGTAAGGCTTCATAGCGTCGGGTATTTCCCTGATAGCGGGAATCGGCTGAAAGTTATACAATTTCCTGCCGTTTCTCATTGATTGAGCAAGAATGCCCGGCAAGCTGTACATCAAAACCTTCGGATGCCAGATGAACGAGTACGACTCCAGCAAGATGGAGGACGTGCTCAGGCAGGCCCATGGCCTGGAACCGGTGGAGGCGCCAGAAGAGGCCGACCTACTGCTGCTCAACACCTGTTCCATCCGGGAAAAGGCCCAGGAGAAAGTGTTTTCCCTGCTGGGCCGCTGGAAGGACTGGAAGAAAGACAAGCCGGGCCTGGTCATTGGCGTGGGCGGCTGCGTGGCCAGCCAGGAAGGCGAGGCCATTCGCCGCCGCGCCCCTTACGTGGACCTGGTGTTCGGCCCCCAGACCCTGCACCGTCTGCCTGCCATGCTGGAGCAGGTACGAAGCACCGGCAAGCCGGTGGTGGACGTGAATTTTCCCGAAATCGAGAAGTTCGACCGTTTGCCCGAGCCCCGGGCGGAGGGGGCCACGGCCTTCGTGTCCATCATGGAAGGCTGCTCCAAGTACTGCACCTATTGCGTGGTGCCCTATACCCGGGGCACGGAGATCAGCCGCCCCTTCGACGATGTCATTGCCGAGGTGGCCCAGCTCGCCGCCCAGGGGGTGCGTGAGGTGAACCTGCTGGGGCAGAACGTGAATGCCTACCGGGGCGAGATGCACGATGGCGGGATCGCCGACCTGGCCCTGCTCATCCGCTACGTGGCTGCCATCGACGGCATCGAGCGCATCCGTTTCACCACCTCCCATCCCGTGGAATTCTCCGACAGCCTCATCGAGGTCTATGGCGAGGTGCCCGAGCTGGTGAGCTTTTTGCACTTGCCAGTACAGTCCGGCTCCGACCGCATCCTCATGGCCATGAAGCGCGGCCACAGCGCTTTCGAGTACAAGCAGAAGATCAAACGCTTGCGCCAAGTGCGCCCGGATATCAGCATTTCCTCGGATTTCATCGTCGGCTTTCCCGGCGAAACGGATGAGGACCATCGCCTCACCATGAAGCTCATCGAGGAAATCGGCTTCGACCAGTCCTTCAGCTTCATCTACAGCCGCCGCCCCGGCACCCCGGCGGCGGACTACGAGGATGACGTGCCCCATGAGGTCAAGCAGGCACGCCTCATGGAACTGCAGCAGGCCATCAACAGCAATGCCCAGCGCATCAGCCGCCAGATGGTGGGAACGGTGCAGCGGGTGCTGGTGGAGCGTCACGCGCGCAAGGACGGCAGGGAGCTGGCCGGGCGCACGGAAAACAACCGGGTGGTGAACTTCGCCGGCCCGGATTCCCTCATCGGGCAGTTCGTGGACCTGCGCATCACCGAGGCCCTGCCCAATTCACTGCGAGGAGAACTGCCGGAACCGGCCGTTGCGGCCACCGCCTGAAGTATCCATGACCCAAGCCCTGGCATCCGACCATCCCGAATCCCTGGATCTCATTCTCACGCCCGACGACAACGAGCGCCTGCGCAATCTCTGCGGCCAGCTCGACGAGCACCTGCGCCTGCTGGAGCGGCGCCTGGGCATAGAAATCAACAACAGGGGCAACAGCTTCCGGCTCATCGGCGCCGCCCCCGTCATCACGGCGGGCAGGGACGTGCTGCGGGCCCTGTATGCCGAAACCGAGGATGAAGTGCTCACGCCGGCGGCGGTGCATCTCGCCCTGCAGGAATCCGGCGCGGAACAGCTGCTGCAGGCGGTAGAGCCGGATCTGCCCGAGGTGGTCATCAAGACCAAGCGCGGCCTGATCCGCGGCCGCGGCCCGCACCAGAAGGAATATCTGCACAAGGTCATGACCCATGACATCAATTTCGGCGTGGGACCGGCGGGCACGGGCAAGACTTACCTGGCCGTGGCCTGCGCCGTGGAGGCCCTGGAGCGCGACCGGGTAAGGCGCATCATGCTGGTGCGCCCGGCGGTGGAAGCCGGGGAGCGCCTGGGTTTCCTGCCTGGCGATCTGGCGCAGAAAATCGATCCTTATTTGCGTCCCCTGTACGATGCCCTGTACGAGATGCTGGGTTTCGAGAAGGTGCACAAGCTGGTGGAGCGCAATGTCATCGAGGTCGCGCCCCTGGCCTATATGCGCGGCCGTACCCTGAACGAGTCCTTCATCATCCTGGACGAGGCCCAGAACACCACGCCGGAGCAGATGAAGATGTTTCTCACCCGCATCGGTTTCGGTTCCACGGCGGTGATCACCGGGGATGTGACCCAGGTGGACCTGCCCCGCCACCAGCGTTCCGGCCTGCGCCAGGCCACGGAAATCCTGGCCCAGGTGGAAGGCATCAGCTTCACCTTTTTCAGCGCCAGGGACGTGGTGCGTCATCCCCTGGTGCAGCGGGTGGTGCAGGCTTACGAAGGCCACCGAAACGACAATGACTGAAGCCGGAATCTTGCTCATCGCTGTCGCCGCAGGTCGGGCTTCAGCCCGACAATACTTCCGAAGTTTGGCCAGTCGGGCTGAAGCCCGACCTACGGGAGGCGGTTGGTGAGCCTGGAGCTGCAACTGGCCAGCAAGGCCACAGACCTGCCTGCCAAATCCGACTTCGAGGTCTGGGCCGAAACCGCCCTGGAGGATGAAGAGCGCCGCGGTTTGGTGATCCGCATCGTGGACGAAGCCGAGAGCCGCCAGCTCAACCGCGACTACCGGGGCAAGGACAGCCCGACCAATGTCCTGTCCTTTCCGTTCGAAGCGCCTCCCGGCGTGCCCAATGAACATCTGGGCGACCTGGTCATCTGCGCTCCCGTGGTGAAGCGGGAAGCAAAAGCACAGGGCAAGGCGGAAGCCCATCACTGGGCGCACATGGTGATCCATGGCGTGCTGCATCTGCGTGGCCATGACCATCAGGACGATGCCGAAGCCCAAATCATGGAAGACCTGGAAAGACAACTGCTGGCGGGCCTGGGCCTGCCTGATCCCTATCTGGAAATCCTTTAGAACGGCATTAGCCGCCATTCTCCCATACGAAGAAATCACGAGTTATATGAATACCAGCAGCAAAGCGCCCTCGACCCCCTGGCTCAGGAAACTCCTGGCCCCCCTGGTGAAAGCCCATCCTGAAACCCGGGATGACCTGGTGGCCATACTCCGGCAGGCCCGCTCCCGGCATCTCATGGATGGCGAAGCCCTGTCCATGATGGAAGCCGTGTTGCAGGTGTCCGAGCTGCGGGTGCGTGACATCATGATTCCCCGGGCGCGCATGGTGGTGGTGGAAAGGGACAAGCCCATGGAGGAGATTCTGCCGGTGATCGTGGAGTCCGCCCACTCGCGCTTTCCCGTCATCGGCGACGACCGCAGTGAGGTGGTGGGCATACTCCTGGCCAAAGACCTGCTGCAATACTGTGGCCCCTCGGCGCGGTCCTTCAACATGCGCGACGTGCTGCGCTCGGCGGTGTTCGTACCCGAGAGCAAGCGCCTGAACGTGCTGCTCAAGGAATTTCGCGTCAGCCGCAATCACATGGCCATCGTCATCGACGAATACGGTGGCGCGGCGGGGCTGATCACCATCGAGGACGTGCTGGAGCAGATCGTGGGGGAGATCGAGGACGAGTACGATTTCGACGAAGGCGCCTATATTCTCAAGCGCGGCGACGATCTGTACACGGCCAAGGCCCACACCACCATCGAGGACTTCAACGAGTTCTTTCATACGGATTTCGATGACCAGGACTATGACACCATAGGCGGCATGGTGGTGAACGCTCTGGGGCACATGCCCAAGCGGGGCGAAAGCGTGGAGATCGGCGGTTTCCGCTTCATCGTGGTGCGCGCCGACAGCCGCAAGGTGCGCTTGCTGAACATCGAGCGCCTGGATGATGCAGCGGATGTCAACGACGGGGAGACATGAGACTGCGGGAGGATTTGCGCGCCAGGCTGGCCCTGGCCTTCCTCGCCGGCGCCCTGTGCGTGCTGGCCTTCGCGCCTTTTTCCCAGGGCTGGGTGGCCCTTCTCTCCCTGGCCCTGCTGTTCTTTCTCTGGCAACGGGAAACGCCGCGCCGGGCCTTCGTTCTGGGCTGGAGCTGGGGCATGGGCCTCATGGGCTTCGGCGTGTTCTGGTTGCACAACAGCATCGCCCGGTTTGGCGGCTTGAACCTGCCCCTGGCCATATTCATCACCCTGGTCTTTGCTGCTTTTCTCGCCCTGTTTCCCGGTATTGCCGGCTGGCTGGCCAATCGGCTGTTCAGTGATGGCAAGGCGCGCCTGCTGCTGGCCTATCCCGCGCTCTGGGTGCTGGTGGAATGGTCGCGCAGCTGGCTGCTCACGGGCTTTCCCTGGCTGAGCCTGGGTTATTCCCAGATCGACGGCGCCCTGGCCGGTTATGCACCTCTGCTGGGCATCTACGGGGTGAGCCTGGCCACGGCCCTGCTTGCCGCAGCCCTGGTGCTGTGGCGCAGTCCCTGGATCCTGCTGCTGCCGGTGGTGGGGCTGGGGGGCATGGCGCTGAAGCAGGTTCAGTGGGTGGCTCCGGCAGGTTCTTCTTTTGTCGCCAGCCTGGTGCAGGCCGCCATTCCCCAGGAGAAGAAATGGCTGCCCTCCCAGTTGCGCCCCACCCTGGAATTCTACGTGGCTCAGACCGAGAAGCTGGTTCACAGCCGTTTGACCGTCTGGCCGGAAACCGCTGTGCCCGCGTTTGCGGACCGGGTGGAAAAGACTTTTCTCGAGCCTTTGCACCAGCACCTGAAGGCCCAGGGCAGGGATCTGCTCCTGGGCGTTCCGGTGCGCGAGGCGGATGGCCGTTATTTCAACAGCATGCTGGCCCTGGGCGCATCCGGGCGGGGGCGCTACGACAAGCGGCATCTGGTGCCTTTCGGCGAGTTCATGCCTTTCGCTGCCCTGCTGCAGCCCCTGGTGCGCATGCTGGCCATTCCCATGTCTGCCTTCAGCGCAGGAGACATGGACAAGCCGCCCCTGCTGACCCTGGCCGGGCATTCCGCGGGCATCTCCATCTGCTACGAGGATGCCTTTCCCACGGAGATCGCCCGGGCCCTGCCCGAAGCCGGCCTGTTGGTGAACGCCAGCAATGATGCCTGGTTCGGGGATTCTCTGGCGCCCCACCAACATCTCGAAATGGCGCGTATGCGCGCCTTGGAGAACGGACGCTACCTGTTGCGGGCTACCAATACGGGCATCTCCGCCATCATCGACCAGAGAGGGCGGCTGTTGAAGGTCCTGCCCTGGGACCGGCGTGGCGTCATCAGCGAATCCATCCAGCCCCTGAAGGGAAGCACCCCATGGGTCAGAGGCGGCAACTGGCCGGTGCTGCTGTTGTCCGGCCTGATGCTCCTGGCGGCCTACCTGCGTTCTCCCGGCGGCGCGCCTTCGAGGCCCTGAGCACGCAGTCTTTCCTGCTCCAGGCGCTGCTGTTCCAGTTCATATTTGAGCACTTCTGCCTGCTGAAAGACTTCTTCCGCTTCCGTGGACCAGGGTTCCTCAGGCGGGGCGGTGGGCTGTTGCTGTTCGCAGGCTGTTGCCAGAACAAGGGTTTGTGTCAAAATCAGCCAGCGTTTCATGAAATCCAGTATAGGCAAAGAAATGAAAAAAGAAATCATCAGCACAGATCAGGCGCCCCAGGCCATCGGCACCTATTCCCAGGCCGTCAAGGTGGGCGGCACCGTATATCTCTCAGGGCAGATTCCTCTGGTGCCGGAAACCATGGAAATGGTGGAAGGCGGCATGGAAGCCCAGATTCGCCGGGTATTCGACAACCTGCAGGCCGTGGCCAAGGCCGCTGGCGGCAGCCTGGCCGACGTGGCCAAACTGAACATCTTTCTTACTGATCTGGCGCATTTTCCCCTGGTGAACCAGGTCATGGCCGAGTATTTCGAGCAGCCTTATCCGGCCCGGGCTGCCATTGGTGTGGCTTCCCTGCCCAAGGATGCCGGGGTGGAGATGGACGCGGTGCTGGCGCTGGAGGATTGAACAGCTGTTAATGTGTGCGAGATGGTTCTCACCAGCATGATTATTTGTCATTTCGTAAAACCGTGACCGTAGGTCGGGCTTTAGCCCGACAATCCACCGTTGCGTGTCGGACTGAAGTCCGACCTACAGGCGAGCGGCTTAATGGCGTTCAGCCGACGACCGTGACCGTCACCGTCCTGCGGTGGGCGTGGCGGCGGTGTTCGTACAGGTAGATTCCCTGCCAGATGCCCAGGGCCGGGCGGCCGCCGCTTACGGGAATACTGAGGTCCATGTTGGTGAGTATGGAGCGCACATGGGCGGGCATGTCGTCCGGGCCTTCTGCCGTATGCCGGAACATGCGGTAGCCATCGGGCACGATTTCCACCAGGAAGCGCTCCAGGTCGCTGCGTACCTGGGGATCGGCATTTTCACACAGGATCAGTGAGGCGCTGGTGTGCTGCACGAAGACATGGCAGATGCCCGTTTGTATACCCGCCCGGCTGACCACGGCAGCCACTTCTGGGCTGATATTGATGGTGCCTCTGCCGGGGGTTCTGATTTCCAGGATTTCTTGGTAGCTCATGTGCAGTTGGCCGTCGTGGAGAAAAGTACCTTGCCCGTTACTTTAGGACAAAAAAAAAGCCCCCTGCCAGGCGGGGGCTTTTTGCCGCTTCGCACAAGAGTTACAGGTTGAAGGTCCTGGTCAGGAATACCGCCATTTGATCGCGGTTCACATTGGCATTCGGGCAATAGTTACCCCCGCCACAACCGCCGGTGATACCTTCACTGGCCAATTGCTCGATCCAGGCTGCCCCCCAGGCGTTGGCCGGTACGTCGTTAAAAATGGTGCCCGTCGCTGCTGGAGGAACATAGCTGGCACCATGTTTGGCACGAAGCAGGAACACAGCCATCTGTGCACGGCTTACGATACCGTTCGGGCAGTAATTGCCATTGCCGCACCCGCCGGTGATGCCATCATCGGCCAATTGCTCGATCCAGGCTGCCCCCCAGGTGTCAACCGAAACGTCATGGAAAACGCTGCCTGTTGCAGGGGGAGGGGTGTAACTGCCGCCGTGCATGCCCCTTTCCAGGAAGACGGCCATTTGCGCGCGGTTTACCGGTGATCCGGGGCAGTAGTTGTGGGCATCGCAACCGCTGGTGATGCCGTTGGCCACCAGTTTTTCGATCTCCAGCCAGGCCCAGAAGTCGGTGGGTACGTCGTCGAAGGTTTGCCTCTGGGTCACATGGATTCTCGCGGCATCCCATTCATCGGTATCGTTGTTGCTGTCGTTACCGTCCGTCCCATTGTTATAAATGACACCCAGCCAGTAATTGCCTGTTTGTGTCTCCAGGGGAATCTTGACATCTGTCATGTTGATGGTGACATTCTGCATGGCAGCAAATGCCCGGGTGTACACCTGGGTGCTCAGCAGGGTATCGGCGGTGGAGATGTTGTCGTTGGTGGACAGGTACACCTTGAAATAACGGGCGGCAGATGCTGAGGTGCCGTTGGTGGGATTGCTGGCGGTATGCTTGAGGCCGGTGGTTGTGTCTCCACTGGTGATATTGACTTCGTCCAGCCTAGTGTGCAAGGGCTGGATATCAAAGGTACTGCCTCTGGCGTCATTGGGAATGATGGTGTTGTTGAGAAAACTGACCCATGTCTGGGTTATGGCAGCGTAACGAGCAATGGTACTGCGGTTGGAGGTCGAAGCCACAGCCCCTATATAGCGGCCGTTGTTGTATTTGAAATAGGCGGCACTGCCGCTTTCACCTCCCCAGAGCGCATCGAAGCAACCTCCCGTGGTATCGATTTGACGCAGGTTGGTGTCCGGGCAGGAATCGAATGTACCCGACCAGTAATACAGATCCCTGCCATTGTGCAGGCCTGGCTGGCCGCAGTCCTCGGCCGGGTAGCTGGCATTGTTCCAGGTCTTGCCCAAATCAGTGCTGCAGCCGGCAGAGAACCAGCCAAACCAGCCAGTCAGCATGCCAACGGCCCGGCTGATGACTACCGCGCCCATGTCATAGTTGGTGTTACCCTCATCGGTCCATCCAGTCAAACTGGCCAGTTTTTCGGACTTACCGTAACCAAATGCATCCCAGTCACCATCGTAGGCCGGATAGACCCAGACTTCCTTGGCCCAGCCCCAGTTGTGGCTTCTGTTGTATACACAGTGGCCAGCAGTCTGAACCACCTCGGCATCACGCATGGCGCCTGAACAGCTGCGGTAGTAGTTGGTGCCATGGCTATCTTGAAAGTGCATGACAAGCTTTACATTCTTGCGCCAGGGATCTGAAATGTAGTTGCCGATCCTCAACTTGGTGTTGAATGTGGCGGGCAGAATGTCCCTCTCGTCAGCGACCGGATTGTTTGTGCTATTTCCCACGTCGGCACCCTGATAGCCACCACCATGATCGGGCATTGCATCCAGCTGCTTCTTTCCCGGCAGATTGCCCAGGGTCTCCTTTTCGGTTCTTTGGTCAAAATACACAGGCTGCCCCGGCCCTGTGTCGATGAACACCCTTGATACGTCACTGTCATCCGGCATCGGCATGGAAGGAATTTCATCGATGGGAGGATGATTTGGTTTGGGTATGGCCTTGTCTTCTCCCACGACTGGAGAATGGCCAGCATCGGCAAACAAATCATTCTCCTCCGCCTGCACAACAGGTGTTGCGCCGGGAGGTGGGGCTGGTAATTCTGCTGCCAGACTGGTCGTGAGAATGAGACTGCTCCCCACAATGCCGGCAAACAGCTTGCCTTTTTGTTGGGGAGGACGATAAGACATTTTCATTGAAAAATACTCCTGCATAACATCAACTTCTACGAACTACATTATGTGAACCGTGTCACATATTTCGTTCCTTGATTTATTTATAGCGCCAAAATTGTTTGCGGTCTGTAGGTGTTTTCTGAATCAAAACTGATCCAGATCAATCTTTGTTTCCGATAGCCAGCGTGTAACGCGACAGAGCACCGAAGTTCTGCATGGAGGTTCGTTCAAGGAGGGTTATTGCCCCTGCCGGCTGTTCACTGGTTATCAGGCCGCAATGATGGTCGGCCTGCCGGTTGACGGATTCGATTACTTGCAATGAGATACAAGCCTGCATGTCAGGACATGCCAACTCCCTCGAGTACAGGCTCTGGCAGCAAGTTGCTAGCGGGGGATCTTTGACTGCTCAGTGCGGCCGATATCGGGGCTGTGTTCTGGAGTGATAATCGCCCGAAGCTCTCCTGAATATTCCCAGGGGCCTGGATTCACCGGGTTTCTGCGGGGACGGCCTTCCATGTCCCTGGGGGTGGTCGGCAGCAGGACCGCGGAATCGAGAAACGGCGCCGAAGCCGTCAGTCGGTAATCTTCAGCTCTGCCCCTGCCGTCCGGGGGAAAATGCTGGAACCAGCTGGTACTGAAGCGTTTGAGACGTTGCTCCCCAGGAGAAGGGGAAAAGCCATCGAAACCGCCCCCGATGTAAACATTCCCGGAAAACAGGTTGTGGGTGACCGTATCCTGTTCCACTTCCACGAGGATGGTGTCGGGATTGATGCCGGAGGGGGTGACGCCCATCAGAATGTTGTTCCGTATCAGGTTGCGATCGGACCATCTGATGGTCTGCAGCACATGCCTGTTGTTGTTGCCGATAAAGAGATTGTGCTCGATCCGGTTGTCACTGGAGCCCAGCTGAGGCACTTTGGTTTCCTGCCAGAAACTGGTGCCATGCCGGGAGTAGGGTCCGATGATATTGTTGCGCAGCACCAGGTTGCGCGTGGACGTCAGATTCGGGCCTACGTCGCTGTTGTGAAAGTAATTGCCTTCCACCAGGATGAATTCGGAAACCCCCTGCCCCAGTTGCTCCAGAGCGCTGCCATGGCAGCGTGGATCGTCATAGGGTATATCGTCTTCGGCGCAGGTGCTTTCCGGGTCGGCATTGATCTGGAAGTCGGAATTGCTGTTGTCGTACAGCTCGTTGTTGCGCACGATGGCCCAGTCACCGCCGTTGGAAAGATAGATGCCGTGGCCATCGCCATCACCGCCGTCATGGCCGGTATTGCCCTCCAGCACCAGCCAGTCGGACTGACCGGTGAAGAACGGGTCCTTGTACTGGTTGCCTGCTGTCGTGTTGAGAATGGCGATGCCTTTCTGGTGCCCGGCCGCGGCATAGTCCAGCCCCACGGCGCGCACGCCATAACTGCCGCCGTTCAGGTGGAAACCGTCGATGGCGATGTAGTTGGCGCCCTCGAAATTGAAACAGGTGGCCCGGCCGCTGTTGCAGCAGTCGATGCTTACGGCCGGCGACTGCGTCTTGATGACGATGGGCTTGTCATAGGTGCCGGACTGGCTGTCGTCCAGTTCCCAGCATCCCTGGTACCGGCCGTCCAGAAAAAGCAGCTCATCTCCGGCCCGCGCCTGGGAAAAGGCGGAATCGACGGACATGGGGGAGGCTTTGCTGCCGTCGCCGCTGCCATCGGGACTGACATGCAGGACGCGATCGGGAACATAGGAGGGATCGGTATAGTAGCGGTTGAAGCGCTCACTGGCGCCGAAGAAGGTGGCGCCCCTTTGCGGTACCTTCACCAGCCCTTCGTAGGGGGCGCCTGTGACACTGCCTGTGATACCCAGGGCCAGCAGCATGCCCATGCCCAGGGCTGAAAAAACGGTTACTCCTTCGCGCATTGTCCTGTCCTCTGGCTGCCTATTTCCTTTTGCAAACATAGTACCAGTGGATGTGATTGTCCATGGGGAAAGGCTGCCAGCTGCGGTTGAGTGTTCCGGCAGCATTGGCGCATAATGCAATGGCCATTCGTTTAATGATTGCCCATGAGGCCAGAATCCGGGAGGAAATGCTGTGAAGATCGATTTCAATGCCATGCCAGACGAACAGGGCTATTTTGGAGAATATGGCGGCCAGATCATTCCCCCGGAACTCAAGGCCATCATGGACGATATCGACAGGGCCTACGAAGAAGTGCGCCAGACCCCGGCATTTCAGGAAGAACTGGCCAGCCTGTACGCCGACTATGTGGGCCGTCCCAGTCCCCTGTTCCATGCCCGGCGTCTCAGCGAGCAACTGGGCGGCGCGCAGATCTTTCTCAAGCGTGAAGACCTGAATCATACCGGCGCGCACAAGATCAACCACTGCCTGGGCGAGGCCCTGCTGGCCAAGTACATGGGCAAGACCAAGGTGCTGGCGGAAACCGGTGCCGGCCAGCATGGTGTGGCCCTGGCCACCGCCTGCTCCCTGGTGGGGATAGAGTGCGAAATCCACATGGGGGAGATCGACATCGACAAGGAGCATCCCAATGTCACCAAGATGAAGATCCTGGGCTGCAAGCTGGTGCCCGTGTCCCGGGGAACCCGTACCCTGAAGGACGCCGTGGACAGCGCCTTCGAGGAATACCTGAGGGACCCGCAGAACTTTTTCTATGCTATCGGTTCCGTGGTCGGCCCCCATCCTTTTCCGAAGATGGTGCGGGATTTCCAGAGCATCGTGGGGAAGGAAGCCAGGGCACAGTTTTTGCAGAAGCAGGGCAGGCTGCCGGATATCATCATGGCCTGCGTGGGCGGTGGCTCCAACGCCATCGGCCTGTTCACCGAGTTCCTGCCGGACGAGGAGGTGCGTATCATCGGCGTAGAGCCCGCGGGCAAGGGGTTGGACACGCCCTATCATGCTGCCACCCTCACCAAGGGCAGCAAGGGGGCCATTCACGGCTTCAAGTGCTACAACCTGCAGGACGAGGAAGGCAACCCCCTGGCGGTGTATTCCATCGCTTCCGGTCTGGACTATCCGGGAGTGGGGCCCCAGCACTGTTACCTGAAGGACATGGAGCGGGTGGAATATGTCACGGCGGACGACCAGGAATGCCTGGACGCCTTCATCAACCTGTCCCGCACCGAGGGTATCATTCCCGCCCTGGAGAGCGCCCACGCCGTGGCCTATGCCTGCAAGCTGGCAAAAGACATGGGACCGGAGCAGAGTATTCTGGTCAATCTTTCCGGCCGTGGTGACAAGGATGCCGACTTCGTGGCGGACAAGCTGGGTCTTTGACGCGGCGGTCCTGTTAGAGGCAGAATGGGTCAGGGATTGGCCCGTGACAACTCAGGGAGAGAGTCATGTCTATCAGGAAATTTTCTTGCATCATTTTGTGCATGTCCTGCGCCGCCCCCCTTTGGGCGGCCCGGGTGTACCGCTGTCCCCAGGCGGACGGCGGCATCAGCTTCCAGCAGCAGGCCTGTGCCGCGGAAGGGCGACTCATCGAAACCGGGGAGGCCCAGGCTGTCTGGTCTGCGCTGCGTCCGGAAGAAAAGCGCCTGTATGAAAGTTACCGGGAACGCGACCGGGAGCGCCAGTTGCGAAAGCGCCAGGCCCGCCGCCAGACGGCCCGGATGGAAAAAGCCGATGAGCGGGCCTGCTTCTTGAAGCGCCAGCGTCTGGATTCCGTGAACGCACGCTTGCGCCGGGGTTACAAGGCAGGCCAGGGAGAGGCCTTGCGGCGCAAGCGGGATCAGTATGAAGAATACCTGCGACGTTTCTGTCGCTAGCCCGAGCTGTTGCAAAGGGGTCGGAGTCAAATTCCCCCCAACTGTTACAAGGAACGGGATCACACTGTTCCCTGCCAGCGGGTCTTGCCAACATCCTCCCCATTTGACTCCGACCCCGACCACCAATAGCCCAGGCTAATGAAGATCCTCAGCGTCCGCTCTCCGCCGACCGCCACAGCTGGAAACTGGGGTGTGACAAATAGCCTTTGCTGAGAATGAAGTTGAGTACATTGCGCAGGCGGAAAAAATGCACCACGGAGTCGACGCGAATGATCTCCCGGCCCTTTTCGTCGAAGAAGATCAGGGTGGGCGCGTAGAATACGCCCAGGCTGTCGGCCCACTGGCTGGCTGTCAGTTTCCTGCCATCGGGAGTGATGACGGGATCATCGCCGCGCCTGTTCAGCTGCACGCTCTCGAAGGACTCAAACAGTTTCTGTATGGCCGGCTGGCGCAGCAGCTGGGTGTGGAGGATATCGCAGGCATGGCAGTTGCCCTGTTCGAAGAACACCGCCAGGGGACGTTCGGCGGGGAAGCGGCTGCGGTCCAGGTTGTAGGGTGGCGGCAGGAAGAAATCTTCCTCCACCATGTCGTCCGTATCGAAACGCAGGCTGCTGTCACCCCGGGCAAGGTAAACATGGAAAGGCTCCCGCTTGTAGTGTTCGCCCGCCACGTATTCCAGGGCGGCGCGGAACTGGTACGGGGGGTAATAGCCCCGCAGGCGCAGGGCAATCCTGCCATCCTTGTCGTAGAACACCAGGGAGGGCGTGAAATTGGTGCCCATCCTCAGGGCGTAATCACGCTGGGTCATGGTGTTTCCCTGGGGGTCTGTCACTTCTTCCGGACTCCAGATGTCGATGGCGATGACATCAAAGTTGTCCCTGGTGTATTTGACGATATCTGGCTGCTTGAAATTGACTTCCATGAGCTGGCGGCAGTAGGGGCAGCGTTTCTGGCCGAAATAGACGATGATGCCCTTTTTGCCGTTGCTGATGGCTTCTGACAGGTCTTCCTGGAGATCCAGAAAGCTTTCCTTGAACCAGTCGGGATGCTGGACCATGTTCTTCAGCGGAACATCGTCGAACACCAGGGGATCCTCTTCCTCCGAGGCCTGAACGAAGCTGCCCCATAGCATCAGGGTCGCGTAAAGAATGCCGGGCAAAAGGAATTGAGAGTTCATAACCAGGCTTTCCAGTCGATGCTGTCGTCGCCAAACACCAGGAAGTGCGGGTTCAGCAGGGATTCCTTCTGATTGTAGCGCAGGCGTTGCATGTCCGTGTCCGTGACCTTTCCTCCCGCCGCTTCCACCACCGCCTGGGCGGCAGCGGTGTCCCATTCGGAGGTGGGTCCCAGTCGCGGATAGATGTCCGCCTTGCCTTCAGCCACCAGGCACAGCTTCAGGGAGCTGCCCATGCTGACCATGGTATGTTCAGGCAGCCGGGCCAGGAACTGTTTCAGGCTGTTCCCTGCGTGGGAGCGGCTGCCTGCCACGCGCATGGGCGTCGCGCAGGGTCTGGTGACCTGGATGGGGACTGCCTGCTGGTCTGCCTGCTGGCGGAAGGCACCGTTGTCGATGTCCCCGAAATAAGTCACGCCGGTTACGGGGACATGCACGACGCCAAGTACAGGAATACCCTCTTCCACAAGCGCGATGTTCACGGTGAACTCGCCGTTGCGCTTGACGAATTCCCGGGTGCCGTCCAGAGGGTCGATGAGCCAGTAGCGGTTCCATCGGCGCCGTTCTTCCCAGGGGATGTCTGCAGACTCTTCCGACAACACCGGTATGTCGGGGGTCAGTTCCCGCAGCGCTGCCGTTATATGATGATGCGAAGCCAGGTCCGCCTGGGTGAGTGGTGAGTCGTCGGCCTTGTGTTCCACGGAAAAATCCTGATTATAGATTTCCAGGATGGCCTTGCCCGCTTCACGGGAAACATGGTTGATACGCTGAATGTCTGGTAATGTCATGAATACAGAAAATCCGGGAATCGGTGCAATCCTGCCTTTTGCAGCAGGTTTTGTTTTCTTGTATTTACCCAGCATATCGGGAGGAAGGTAATGAGTTACTGAACAGACAGGCTTCGGCAGCAGGGAAGCTGCCGCAGAGCGTACAGGGATGTATTCACCGCGTCCTGTCTGTTCAGTGACTCACCTCCTTTCTACAAACTATTGCTGGGTAGTTATGTTTTCTTTTATTGGGGACACGATACCACATGTTTGACTGGGCCAGAATAGATACTGTCCTGCTGGACATGGACGGCACCCTGCTGGATCTGCATTTTGACAACCATTTCTGGTTGGAGCATGTTCCCCTGCGCTATGCCCAGAAACACGGTCTGTCAGTGGAGGCAGCCAAGGCGGAGCTGATGGCCCGCTATGCCCGGGTGGAAGGCACTCTGGAGTGGTACAGCGTGGACTACTGGAGCCGCGAGCTGGCCCTGGATATTCCCCTGCTCAAGAGCGAGGTCGAACATCTCATCGCCGTGCATCCTCATGTGCTGGATTTTCTGCGCCGGCTGGGAGAAATGGGAAAGAGCCGCGTGCTGGTGACCAATGCCCACCAGAAGGCGTTGCAGCTGAAAATGCGCAAGACGCGCCTCGGAAGCCATCTCGACCAGGTGATAAGCGCCCATGAGTTGGGGCTGCCCAAGGAAAACCCGGTGTTCTGGGAACGGCTGCGTCAGGAGTTTCAGTATGATCCCCAGCGCAGCCTGTTCATCGACGACAGCCTGTCGGTGCTGCGCTCGGCGCGGGCGTATGGCATTGCCCATTTGTTGTGCATGTTGCAGCCCGACGCCACCCAGCCTGCGAGAGAGACAGATGAATTCATGGCCTTGCGGCATTTCCGGCCGTTGCTGGAGGGGCTGGCGTCAGGCTGAGTTGCAGTAGTGTTGCAGGAATTCCAGCAACTGGTTCTTGGGAAGTGGTTTGCTGATGAGATAGCCCTGCAGGTAGTCGCAGCCGATATCGACCAGGTGGCGTTTTTGTTCCTCCGTTTCCACGCCTTCGGCAACGACCTTCATGTTGAAACTGTGTGCGAGCTGGACGATGGCATTCACCAGTATGGCGTCCTCGGGTTTCTCGGTCAGGTTGTGTACGAATTCCTTGTCGATCTTGATGCTGTCGAAAGGAAAGGAACGCAGATGGTTGAGAGAGGACTGTCCCGTGCCAAAATCATCCAGCGACAAGGGAATGCCCTGGGAACGCAGCTTGTACAACGGCCCCCTGGCGTTGGCCAGGTCATCCATCAGGGTGTCTTCCGTGATTTCCAGGTTGATCATGGAAGGAAATTCCAAGCCGAGTATTTCACTGACCAGTTCATGGTGGCGCAAGGAATTGCGCAGCACCGAGGGCGCCAGGTTGATGGACACCCGCAGGGGTATGCCATGATCCTGCAACGCGCTACGTTGCAAGTCGTTGATGCTTTGCGCCAGGTAATGGTTGAGTTCCTGACGTAGAGACAGGCTGAGTTTCTTGATCAGGTCGATGAAATCCGCCGGGTAGATCAGCTTGCCGTCGGGCAGTTGCCAGCGCAAGAGCGCTTCCACGCAGATGAGCTGGCCGGTCGTGGCGCTCACGATGGGCTGATAGTGATACAGGAGTTCTTTGTTCCTCACGGCCTTGCGCAGCCGTTGCTCCATGTCCAGCTGCCTGTTGGCCTTGCGCAGCAGTTCGCCGGTAAAAAACTGGTAATTGTTTTTGCCGAGCCGCTTGGCTTCATACATGGCTGTGTCGGCATCACGAAGCAGGTTGTCGGACTGGTTGTCGTCATACGGCGCGACGGCGATGCCGATGGAGGCGGAAATATGGAATTCCTGGCCATTGATCACGAAGGGCTTTTGCAGGGCATGCAGTATTTTTCGGGCGATGTTTCGCGCATAGGCTTTTTGCTGTATGTCTTCCAGCAGAATGGCAAATTCATCGCCCCCCAGACGCGCGATGGTATCCGAGCGGCGCACGGTCTCTTTCAGTCTGGCGGCGACATCGACCAGGAGTTCGTCACCCGCCAGATGTCCCATGGTGTCGTTGATCTGTTTGAAGTTGTCCAGGTCCAGGAACAGGCAGGAAATCATCTGGTTGTGCCGGGCGGCAATCTCCAGGGCGTGTTCCAGCCTGTCCTTGAACAGCAGCCGGTTGGGGAGCTGGGTGAGGGGGTCGTGGTGGGCCAGGTGATCCAGCCGCTGCTCCCGCTTGATCACCTGGTGGCGCATCTCGCCGAAGGCCTGGACGAGATCCCGGGTTTCCTTCAGCTTGGGCGTGGGTATGACCGCCTGGCTGTCGCCATTGGCTTCCTGTCTCAGGGCATGGGCGGTGTCCGACATGGGCTTGATGACCCGTATCTTCAGGAAATAGTAGGCGCCAAGTATCAGCAGCACACCAGTGACGGCGATGAGCAGAATGGCCTGGCTCAGTCGTGAGGCGCTGTTGCTCAGATCGCTGATGTCCCTGGATGCCTGCCTGCTCAGGTTTTGTTGCAGATGGTCGAGGCGAGCCTTCATGTTTGCGATCTGCGGTTGCAAAGAGGTTTCGACAAGGGACAGGTTCTGGCGCCACCTGCCGGAATTCAGACCGGACAGCAGGGCCAGATAGTGTTTTTCCCACTGACTGATATCTGTTTCAAGGTTCTGCCTGTCTTCTCCGGGCCTGGGGATTTCCCTGGTGAGCTTGCTGAAACGGGATTCCAGCTCGTCCAGCATGAGGGTCAGCTCGGATTCCGGCGCCTTGCCGGGCTCCAGGAACTGGCGTCCCAGCCACTGTTCGACGTTCTGCAGAAGCTGTTGCAGTCTGTAGATCTGTTGCTGCGCCGCGGCGCGTTCGGCAATACGGCCGATGTACTCCCCGGCAGTGTGGTCCACGTAGCGGTGTCCGGCCCAGGCAACGAGCATGAGGGCGGCCACCAGCGCCAGTGCCAGGTACAGATACTGCCCCTGGTAGGAAGCCATGGTTGGCAGTCGCCATTTGTTTTTGACTTGCCTGCTCATGTGGTGCTGCCCGATTCCTCCTGATCCCTGATGGTTCCGGTTTTCCTTCAGCAAGCTTTCATGCAGTCGCATCCCTGAGGGGCTTGCCATCAATGGCTTTCAGCCTGTTTAGCAGTGGCAGCGCAAGAAATGTTCTAGTTTCTTCCCTGCCGGCGCTGGCGCTTTCTGCGGTGGCCCGCGCCCTGTCCGCTTTTTCTTCTGTTCTTCGGCCCGGGCCTGCCTTTCGATCTGCGTGGGGCGCGGACCCGACTGGCCGGGTCGATGTCGGCGAGCAGTTCGGCGGGCACGGCACTCATGGGGATCTTGTGGCCTATGTAGGCCTCGACCTCCGGCAATGAGAACGCATGAGTCTCGCAGACGAAGCTGATGGCGCTTCCCCTGGCCCCCGCCCGTCCGGTGCGCCCGATACGGTGTACGTAGTCTTCCGCATCCTCGGGCAGGTCGTAGTTGATGACATGGCTGACGTCGGGAATATGCAGGCCGCGGGCCGCCACGTCCGTCGCCACCAGCACATCCAGTTCACCGTCCGTAAATTTCTTCAGCAGGCTCATGCGCTTCTTTTGCGGCACGTCGCCGGACAGCACGGCTGCCTGCAGGCCATTGCCCTGCAGAAAGCCCCAGACTTCGTCGGCTGTACGCTTGGTGTTCACGAAGACGATGGTCCTCGCCCCCTGCCACTGGCGCAGCAGGCCGATGAGCAGGGGAATCTTTTCATCATTGGCCGTCATATAGCCCTGCTCCTCAATACGGTCGGCGGTGACCTTCTCGGGCTCGATCTCCACGGCCTGGGGATTGTTCATGTGTTCGTAGGCGAGTTCCTTCACCCGGTAGGACAGGGTGGCGGAGAACAGCATGCCCAGGCGCTTTTCCGGCGGCGGGCAGCGGCGCAGCAGGAAGCGGATGTCCTTGATAAAGCCCAGATCGAACATGCGGTCGGCCTCGTCCAGCACCACCACCTGGATCTCCCGCAAGTCATAGACCTTCTGCTTGAAGTAATCGATGAGGCGGCCGGGCGTGCCCACCAGGATGTCCACGCCCTCGGCCACGGCCTTGCGCTGGGCCTCGTATCCGGTACCGCCATAGACCACTTCGATCTTGTGGCCGGTATGCCCGGCAAGCACCCGGGCGTCTTTTTCGATCTGGATGGCCAGCTCCCGGGTGGGCGCAATGATCAGCACGCGGGGCTGGTTGGGGCGCCGTTTCTTCGAGGGCGGATGCTGCTCCATGTGATGCAGGGCGGCAAGGAGAAAAGCAGCGGTCTTTCCTGTGCCGGTCTGCGCCTGCCCGGCTACGTCCTTGCCCTGCAGGGCCGGGGGGAGGGTGGCCGCCTGGATGGGAGTGCAGTACTCGAAGCCGGCGTCCTTCACGCCGGCCAGGATGGCTTCCGACAGACCGAAACTGTCGAAGCGGATGTCCGTAAGATGTTTTTTATCGTTCATAGGCGCCAAAGGATACCGCAAAAGCAGTCATTTCGGGGATGGGAATGCAGGGAATGCGGGACGTGCACAGAAATCAGTTGTCTGTATTCTTGTTGGGGTGGTGTCTGCCGGGAAAATCCTGGTGGCGTGGATGCCATGGTCAAGCCCTGGGGAGGGGTTTGCGGCGTTCCCTGGTCAGGGACATTGTCGGCCCAAAGCCGCCCAGGTCAATGGCATGGGGATGCGGGACAGGCAATAAAAACTTGAAAAATACGTCAGGGTCAGGGCAAAATTCAGGCACGGAAGCGATTTCATGCATTTTGTTCGCATCGAATGGCCTGCCACTTTCAACATACTCAAACAGAATTCGTGAACTCATCAGCGCGTTGTTGGTTCAGGCAACGTGGTTACCCATACCTATAAATTATCCGGAGAAACAGTCAGTGAGTGACAAAATCGTTCAATTGGCGGACGACACTTTCGAGAAGGAAGTGCTTCAGGCCGACGTGCCCGTGTTGGTTGATTACTGGGCGGAGTGGTGCGGCCCCTGCAAGATGATCGCGCCGGTGCTGGATGAAATCGCCGATGAGTATGGTGACCGCCTCAAGATCGCCAAGCTCAATATCGATGACAATCCCGACACGCCGCCGGCCTATGGCATTCGCGGCATTCCCACCCTGATGCTGTTCAAGAACGGCGAAGTGGAAGCCACCAAGGTGGGGGCGGTGTCCAAGTCCCAGCTGACGGCGTTCATCGACAGCAACATCTGAGTTTCCGGCGCCGTGGCTTTCGGGTGCGGCGCCGGCGGCAGATCCTGACGGGTATTGCCAATCATCCGTTACAACAATTCGCGTATCCCGGCATCCCCGCCATCCGGGAATTCTCATTCTCTCAATCTTCCTCGAATCAGACTCTCATGAATCTCAACGATCTCAAGAAAATGCCAGTTCCGGAGCTTTCCGAGCTGGCCCAGTCCATGAAAATCCAGGGCACCGGCCGGTCCCGCAAGCAGGATCTCATCTTTGCCATCCTCAAGGCCCATGCCAAGAAAGGCGAAGACATTCACGGCAGCGGGGTGCTGGAGATCCTCCAGGATGGCTTTGGCTTCCTGCGCTCGGCGGATTCCTCCTTCCTTGCCGGGCCGGATGACATCTATGTCTCGCCCAGTCAGATCCGCCGTTTCGCCCTGCGCACCGGCGACACCATATCCGGCACCATCCGTCCGCCCAAGGACAATGAGCGTTACTTCGCTCTGCTGAAGATCGACGAGATCAACTACGACAAGCCCGAGGTCGCCAAGAACAAGATTCTGTTCGAGAACTTCACGCCCCTGTTCCCCAACGAGCCCCTGCATCTGGAAATGGGCAATGGCAGCACCGAGGACATCACCGCGCGCACCATCGAGCTGGTGGCGCCCGTGGGCAAGGGCCAGCGCGGGCTCATCGTCTCTCCGCCCAAGGCGGGCAAGACCATGATGATGCAGAACATCGCCCAGTCCATCGTCAAGAATCATCCCGAGGTCTATCTCATCATCCTGCTCATCGACGAGCGGCCGGAGGAAGTCACCGAGATGGCGCGCTCCGTGGCCCGCGCCGAGGTCATCTCCTCCACCTTCGACGAACCGGCGGCGCGTCATGTGCAGGTGGCGGAAATGGTCATCGCCAAGGCCAAGCGCCTGGTGGAGCACAACCGCGACGTGGTGATTCTGCTCGATTCCATCACCCGCCTGGCGCGGGCCTACAACACGGTGATTCCTTCTTCCGGCAAGGTGCTCACCGGGGGCGTGGACGCCAATGCCCTGCAGAAGCCCAAGCGTTTTTTCGGCGCGGCGCGGAATGTGGAAGAAGGTGGCTCCCTGACCATCCTGGCCACGGCCCTGGTGGAAACCGGCTCGCGCATGGATGACGTCATCTACGAGGAATTCAAGGGTACGGGCAACATGGAAGTGCATCTGGACCGGCGCATCGCCGAGAAGCGCATCTTCCCCGCCATCAATATCAACCGCTCCGGCACCCGGCGCGAGGAACTGCTCATCCCCCAGGCGGAGCTGCAGAAGATCTGGATATTGCGCAAGATCCTGCATCCCATGGACGAGCTGGCGGCCATGGAATTCCTTTATGACAAGCTCAAGGCCACCAAGACCAACGAGGAGTTCTTCAACTCCATGAAGAAGTAGGCATCATGCCGCTGTCGCGGAATGCGGGGAAAGCGAACCGGCCTTCCTCCTGCATGATCCTTGCCGCCGGACGCGGCGAGCGCCTGCGTCCTCTCACGGACCATACCCCCAAACCCCTGCTGCAGGCTGGCGGCAAGCCCCTCATCGTCTGGCAGTTGGAAAAGCTGGCTGCGGCGGGATTCCGCGAAGTGGTCATCAATCATGCCCACCTGGGCGGGCAGATCGAGCGGGCCCTGGGGGACGGCAGCCGCTGGGGCTTGCGCATCCGCTATTCCGCCGAAGGCCAGGCCCTGGAGACAGGGGGCGGCATCTGCAAGGCCCTGCCACTGCTGGGAAAGGGGCCTTTCCTGGTCATCAACGGGGATGTGTTCACGGACCTGGAATATGCCGGACTCGTGCTGGCGGAAGGTGACCTGGCGCATTTGGTGCTGGTGGACAACCCGCCTCATCATCCCCAGGGAGATTTCGTCCTGCAACAAGGGCGGGTGCAGGCCCAGGGAGAGCCGCGCCTGACCTTCAGTGGCATCGGCGTCTATGATGCGCGTCTCTTTGCCGACTGCCGGCCCGAGCCTTTTCCCCTGGCGCCCCTGTTGCGCCGGGCAATGGCAAAAGGGCTGGTCAGCGGCGCGCATCATGGGGGATACTGGCTGGATGTGGGCACTGTTGAACGATATCAAGAACTGAAGAACAGGCTGGAACATGGGACAGGAAATCACGCATAGCAGTTTTTCCGAGGAGGACTTCCGACGCTTCCGTGACCGGGTGGTGGCGGAAACGGCCCTGCTGGGCCAGTGGATGGCCGAAGGTCTGCTGGACGATGCCGAACCCATGGCGGGCAGCGAGATCGAGGCCTGGCTGGTGAATGACCGCGGCCTGCCCGCGCCCCAGAACGACCTGTTCCTCAAGCGCATGAACGATCCCATGGTGGTGCCGGAATTATCGGCCTTCAACGTGGAACTCAACACCGATCCGGTGCCCTTTGCCAGTGGCATGTTCGATCGCATGCACGAGGAACTGGCCAGCCTGTGGCAGCGCTGCGAGGAAGTGGCGGCCATGGATGGCGCCCATCTGCTCATGATCGGCATCCTGCCCACGGTACAGCAGTCGGATCTCTGCCTGGCCAACATCTCCGGTCTGCAGCGCTACCAGGCCCTCAATGAGCAGGTGCTGCGCATGCGTGACGGTGAGCCCCTGGCCCTGGACATACGCGCCCGGGAACACCTGGTGGCGGAACATGATGACGTGATGCTGGAGGCCGCCACCACCTCTTTCCAGATCCATCTCAAGATCGATGCCGAGGGCGCAAGACGCGCCTACAATATTTCCAAAATGGTTTCGGCGCCCATGGTGGCCCTGACGGCCAACTCGCCCTTCCTGTTCGGTCATGAACTCTGGGACGAGACGCGCATTCCCCTGTTCGAGCAGTCCGTGGCCGTGGGGGCCAGCGACTATTCCAAGCGCGTGACCTTTGGTGTGCGTTACGCGGAACATTCCATCATGGAGTGTTTCGAGGCCAACCGCGACCGCTATCCGGTGCTGTTGCCCCAGCTCATGGACGAGCCCGTGGAAGCCCTGGCCCACCTGCGTCTGCACAACGGTACCATCTGGCGCTGGAACCGTCCCCTGGTGGGTTTCTCCGCCAACGGCAAGCCCCATATCCGTATCGAACATCGTGTGGTTCCCAGCGGTCCCTCCCCGCAGGACGTGGTGGCCAACGCGGCCTTCTACTTTGGCCTGGTGCGTGAACTCATGGCGGTGGAAAAGGATGCCGAGGCCCGCCTGCCCTTCATAGCCGCCAAGGAAAACTTCTACAGCGCCGCCTGCCGGGGGCTGGAGGCGGAAGTCACCTGGTTCGACGGCCAGCGGGGCAGTGTCGCGGACCTGTGCCTGCAGAAACTGATTCCCCAGGCGCGGGCCGGCCTGGAGCGCATGGGTCTGTCCCGCGCCGAGTCCGGACGCTGGCTGGATATCATCGAAGAGCGCGTGCAGCGCCGCCGCACTGGCGCCCGCTGGCAGCGTGAATGGGTGAGCCGTTACGGCAAGGATTTTCCCGCCATGGTGCGCGCCTACCGCGAGCAGCAGGCCAGTGACAGGCCAGTAGCGCATTGGGATATTTGAGCCATGTACG